>CAJXIQ010000082.1 GCA_913054375.1 uncultured Bacteroidota bacterium | reverse complement strand
ATGTATTGTTTAATCCTTTGGTCATAACGACATGGTAACAATTGTCGGTATTTGTTCCAATCGTCCCAATATCTCCACTCAACGTAACAGGATTTTCCGATATGTTTCTTTGACTAAGAGAAGTCTCTGTTCCAGCAAAACCACCATAAATTTTTAGATTTTTATTGATGTGAAATGCTACATCTCTGCTTGTACTATTTCCCGTAGATCCCGGTATTTTTGTTGGTTTATAGGTGCCTGCGGCAATCCAAATTTCATCGCCAGAGATTGCTGAATCTATTGCATTCTGCAGGTCGTTTTTTGCGGTAGCCCAACTAGTACCTGCATTACTATTGTTACCCGTAGTTTTTACAAAATATAGATTATACGCATACCCTTTATATGCTCCTATTGATGGAGGCGATCCCCATACGGCTCCAGTAATATCGGTACTACTAGATGACACCCCAGATGAGGTACCCGCTGCATAGGCAGGAGATGACCTGTAGAACATAAGTCCATCGTCTTGAGTCATCCAAATGCCATCTGCTCCCACCAGATTGGTAGTGTCAGCAAAATCAGGAAAAATATTAAATACAGAAGAAGAAGAAGAGATTTGATTGTGATTATTGGAAGAATAACTGCCAGAAGCTAATTGCATTATTGAATTGGTGACCGTTATAGGGGCTGAGTTCAAATAATAGATATCTGCTCCTGTCGTTGATCTAGTTGAGGTAGAGCTTTGCATATTACCAAAAAAGATGGCATTTTTCAAGGCAGTCGTCTGGGATGTTGCACCGGAATAAAAGTATATACCCCCTCCAATAACAGCCGCTGAGTTAAAAATGAAATTACAATTGAGCAACGTCATGTTTGCACGCGAAGTATAAATAGCTCCACCATTTGTGGTAGCTGAATTATTGAGGAAAAGTATTTGTTTGATGTTCAACCCACCTAGAGTACTCAATGCACCACCAGTGCTTGCAGTATTTTGATAAAAAACAACGTTGCTCCAATTATATCCTCCTCTTGTTGTGAACACTCCACCACCGTTAGTTGCAGAATTACTAGATATTACGCTGTTTGCCAATTGAATATCAGCTCTATTATCACCTCCATAAATACCTCCTCCTTTATCAGAAGCATAGTTTCCTGTAATAGTCACATCATTAAGGAATATATCCCCACTATTTCTTTGGTAGATTGCCCCGCCTTTATTCCTATCAACGCTGTTTAAATTTCCAGTACCATCTGCATAACCTCCAGTAATAGTCAGACCATCAATAGTGGCATTTGAACCATTAATAATTATTACGTGATAACAATTGTCTGTGTTATCACTCAGGTTACCGATATTTCCACTGAGTATTACCGGGTTCGCAGAACTATTTCGTTCGCTTAGTAAGGTCTCTGTACCCGCAAATCCTCCGTACAATTTTATGGCGAGTAGTCCATAAAAACTTTGATCTCTCATCTCTGCAGTAGTTGTTCCAGCGGTTCCGGTGCTACGTAGAGTCGGTTTGTAGGTCCCTTCTGCTATCCAAATGTGGTCTGTGGGTGAGGATGCATTAATAGCATCTTGAAGTGCCACATATGCATTAGCCCACGATGAACCTGCATTGGTGCCTGTAGCACCGGCATCTACATATATTGTGGCCGCATTTACTTCAGACGAAAAGAGAATGAATAGGGTTAAAAGTGTGATTTGTATTGGCTTATACATATAGTTAATTGGTATACAAAAATGAATAAAAAATGGAACTAATGAAATAAAATTTCATTAGTTCCATTTGGAAGAGGCTGTTGGACTCTTTTCGAATCTTTAGACTAAAAATCTAGACCAATCAAATTTATCAGTTCGATAAATCGCATCGAGTAGAGGCAGAGATGCTAAAATAGAAGCATTCATGAGAAATAGAGGGTTTACGGTGTTTGGGGAGTAGAAATACAATAGTCCTTGATACTTTCTTAATACCTTCTATCCCAGAAGACCAAACACTCTCTTATATTATGAGATTTTATCCAGAGATAGCTTCTCCTTTAATTATTACAATTCTGTACCGAAAGCTATCGGGAGACAACCGACTCCGATTCGTATTTAGATAAAACGCTTGCTGAGCTTAGCTGCAGTGCACAGAATGACAAAGCGAAGTACTTTCAAAGACTTCCGTTACATTTGAAAAATACAAAATGACCAAATACTTCATCCTACCGATACTCTGTATACTGGCTTGCACACAAAACCAAGAGACGGAGAACACCAATCAAAAAGCAACAGATAGCAAAGTATCCATTATCATACTTGGAACTACACAAGATGCAGGATCGCCGCAGATAGGCTGCCAAAAAGAGTGTTGTGTAGGCTTGTATGACCATCCAGATACAGACAGAATGGTATCTAGCATAGGTTTAGTAGATGCAGAGAATGAAAACACCTACCTCTTCGATGCTACACCAGATATGGTAGCACAGCTGGCGATACTCACCAGTCACGAAAAGCAAAGCGACAAACAGCTAGCAGACGGTATCTTCCTTACCCACGCACACATAGGCCACTACACAGGCCTCATGTACCTCGGCAAAGAGTCCAAAGATGCTGATAGCATGCCACTATTTGTGATGCCACGGATGAAGAAGTTTCTAAGCTCCAATGGCCCTTGGGACCAGCTTATCACCAGAAGGAACGTGAGCCTAAAAGAGTTAAAACACGAACTACCCGTGCGGTTATCTGCCAATATCACGGTGACCCCGCTCCTGGTGCCACACAGAGACGAATACTCCGAAACGGTAGGCTACCGCATAGATGGACCCGATAAAAGTGCACTCTTCATCCCAGACATAGATAAATGGGACAAATGGGATCGCGATATTATAGAAGAGATAAAGCAAGTAGACTATGCCTTTATAGATGCCACCTTCTACAGTGGCAAAGAGATGAATAACCGAGACATCAGCCAAATACCGCATCCTTTTATCATAGAGAGTCTAACTAAGTTCCAAGACCTTTCAACTACAGATAAAAGCAAGGTAATCTTCATCCACTTTAACCATACGAACCCAGTCATAGATCCTACCTGCGAAGAGAGCAAAGCTGTCACAGACCAAGGTTATAGAATTGCAAGAGTGAGAGATGTATTTGAGATGTAGATACTTTTCCTTTTTGTCTTGTTGAACAGGAACATATCAAAGCAGGCGAGAGCTTACCATTATTCAACACTGAAATAGCTTGAAGAAATGGTAGTAAGTGCTGCCACTAACTTAAGTAATCTACTGACAATGTGGGACAAACAAGATTTAATGGGGGATAACGGACACAAAAAAAAGCGGAATAGTGAGCTTAAACTCAACTATTCCGCTCTGGTAGCGTCCATTAGACTTTTATCGAATCTTTAGACTGAGACCCCAGTCTAAAGGTTAGCAATTATTGTTTGATTACCTTGAGGTGCTTTGTGCCTTGTGTAGAGGTTACTTCTATAATGTATACACCCGCTGTATATTCGGATACGTCTAGTCTGTGGGTACGGCTTTCTGTATGGTCCACAGATAGCACGACTACACCATTGATATCTGTTACCTGTATTGTGTATTGCTCGTTTGCATTCACATGTATCGTTACTTCCTGGTTAAATGGATTTGGATACGCTGCTATCTCCAGCCTGTCTGCTCTCCTATCAAAACGTACTACACGAACATCTGAATACTCATAAGCACCATCATAGTCTACTTGCTTGAGTCTATAGTAAGCCGTATTTTGACTTTTCGCAATGGTTTCATCCGTATAGTTATAGTCTATGAGTTGACTTGTAGTACCGTTACCGGTAACATTACCTACAGTCTCAAAAGTTCTACCATCATAGCTACGTTCTATCTCAAAGTGACTGTTATTGGTCTCACTGGCCGTTGCCCAGTGTAGGTCTGCTGTATGATTGGCTGCTGGTTGTGCATCAAAATGGATAAGTTCCACGGGCAATGGGCTACCTGATGCACCTCCTCCACCTCCTCCACCGGAGAAACTCGCTACCTTGTACGTGGCGAGGTGGTCTGTTCCATTGCCGTGCTGGCTCCACACCCAATTAGATGTGCTCGCACTTGCTCCGTGAGGAAGTGCAACGCCTGTAGCTCCACTAGCATGCGGATCTGCAAATGTCCCCGCAGATGTAAGCTTGTACATTTCGAGTTGATTTGCATTGGTTATCGTAGTACCTAAGACACCTAATGCCGTTGCAACATCACCGTATTCTGTATGGGTAAACGGATAGATAACCGTAACATCACTGGTAGGCTGTGTAGTAGGTACCACATCCCATTTTCTATTGATTATAGCTCCACCATTGGTGTTGGTTATGATTCCTCCTGCAGTACTCCAAGAGGTTGTAGTTGTTGCTCCTATCTCTAGCGAAACCCCTGAAGAAGGCACAACTGCTCCTGTGCTATTGAGGTCAAGTGCTAAAATTAGATTTTGATTATCATCGCAGTAGCAGGTGTAACTACCATCTGCACTTACAAATGAAGAGGTGTATGTTGCAGGTACTGTAGGAAGATTATTGCTTAATTTACAAATTTTACCCTCATAGGCACCAATAGATGGTGTAGTAGGTCGAACTTTATTAGTAATGTCATATGATGGTGCACTTGAACTAGTCCCTGCTCCTATTCCTGCTGATGTACTACTTAACACTAAACCATCGTCACCTGTCATCCAAATGTTATCTGCTCCGTCAGGATCACTTGCGTTGACAAATGAAGGATTGGTTGCATAAACCATACCCGTTGCTGTCCCCGATGGAGCATATGTTAGGAGGTTATTATTCCCGGAAGTATAGCTGGTGCTAGCTAGTTGTACTAGCGAATAGCTTATAGTAGCTGTACTACTACTACTATTATCAATATCCGCTCCTGCTATAGTACTACTCGTCCCTTTTATATTTCCCCAAAAGAGGGAATTGGTAATAGTAGGAGATGAAGATGAGGAATTGTACATACCACCGCCGTTAGCAGATGCCGTATTCCCGCATATAGTTACATTGGTAAGTGTAGGTGATGATGATGAATTATACATACCACCGCCACGAAGAGTCGTTGTATTCCCGCTTATGGTTACATTGGTAAGTGTAGGTGATGATGAATAATTTATCATTCCGCCGCCGTATTCCGCCGTATTCCCGCTTATAGTTACATTGGTAAGTGTAGTGGATGATGATGAACCATTATCAATACCGCCGCCGCTGAGACCTGCTGTATTCCCGCTTATAGTTACATTGATAAGTGTAGTGGATGACGGATCATGTATAAACATACCGCCGCCACGACTAGTCGCTGTATTCCCGCTTATGGTTACATTGGTAAGTGTAGGGGATGATGATGAAAGATTTTCAATACCGCCGCCGTATTCCCCCATATTCCCGCTTATGGTTACATCGGTAAGTGTAGGTGATGAAGCATAATTAGACATACCGCCGCCGCCATCTCGGTAATAGTTTTGTCCTGAATAGGTTATCGTACTACTTCCATTTGCCTTACCTCCAGTAATAGTTACCCCATCTAGCACCGCAGCTGAGCTGAGATCTTTTGTTATAAAAACATGGTAGCAGTCATTGTTACCAGATGCATCTATATCTCCACTCAATATTACTGGATTACTGGTACTATTTCGTTGGCTTATTGCTGTCTCTGTACCCATAAATCCACCATATATTTCAATATCTGTATCAAGGTAAAAACTCTGATCTCTCATCTCTGCAGTAGTTGCTCCAGCGGTTCCGGTATGAGGCCGTAGCGTAGGTTTGTATGTCCCTTCTGCTATCCAGATACTATCACCAGCTGAGGCTACATTAAGAGCAGGCTGCAGTGTAGTGTATGCATTAGCCCACGATGAACCATTATTTGCCCCGCTAGCGTCTGTGTCTACATATAGTCTCGTAATGATAACACCCTCATACGCTCCCATAGATGGAGGTGATGCACGTGTAGCACCTATAATATCGGTAGTGGGTGCTCCTGTAGCTGTCCCTACACCGTAAGCAGGTGTAGTATTATAAATGTTTAGCCCGTCATCCGCCGTCATCCATACATTGTCCGCTCCATCTGGGTCACTTGCGTTTACAAATGGCGGATCGGTTGCATAAACCATATTGGTGTTTGCGGTGAGCAAATTATTATTCCCTGAAGTATAGCTGGAGCTAGCTAGTTGTACTAGCGAATAGGAGATAGTAGTAGTACTGATATTATTATAAATGTCTGCTCCTGCTAAAGTACTACTCGTTCCTTTTTTATTTCCCCAAAAGAGGGTATTGGTAATAGTAGGAGATGACGATGAGTAATTGTAAATGCCGCCGCCATTACTAGCCGCTGTATTCCCGCTTATAGTTACATTGGTAAGTGTAGGTGATGAAGCATAATTAAACATACCGCCGCCTTCAATCGCTGCATTCCCGCTTATAGTTACATTGGTAAGTGTAGGTGATGATGATAGACGATTAAATATACCGCCGCCGTAATTAGCCGCTGTATTCCCGCATATAGTTACATCGGTAAGTGTAGGTGATGACCCATGATTACGCATACCGCCGCCGGAATTTTGGTAATAGTTTTGTCCTGAATAGATTATCATACTACTTCCATCTGCCTTACCTCCAGTAATAGTTATCCCATCTAGCACTGTAGCAGAGCTGAGCCCTTCTGTTATAAAAACATGGTAGCAGTCATTTGTAGCGGTACCTCCCGCATTTATATCTCCACTTAGTATTACCGGATTACTGGTACTATTTCGTTGGCTTAACACGGTTTCTGTACCCGCAAATCCACCATATATTTCAATGTTTTTATCAAGGTAAAAAGAATAATCACGTGTGGAGCCACTAGCCGTTCCCGTAGATGGATCTAGCGTAGGTTTGTATGTGCCTGCTGCTATCCAGATTTCGTCTCCTACTGAGGATACGTTAAGAGCATTTTGTAAATCTGCTTTTGCCGTACTCCAACTTGTGCCCGCAGAGCTATTGTTTCCACCCGTTTTTACGTAATAGGTAGTGGCTTGTGCTGAGATACTCCATAATACGATAAGGATAAGTCCGACTAAATGTAACGAATTATTTTTCACTATGCAATTCTCGACCATTAACTAGACTTAATCATTGATCTAGGTTAAGGGAAGTAAATAATATCTTAGGAATTTCTTTTTTTAATTCGGCTTAACCCTTCCGGTGTAATCCCTAAATAGGAAGCAATCACATATTGTGGTATTCTCTTTTTCTGTTCGGATTCATCCTTAATAAAATCCAGGTAACGTTCCTCTGCGTTTTTAATAAAGAATGATTCAAATTTATCTGACATCTCTATGTATAAATTCTCAACCACAATTCTTCTCAATTCTTGAAACTTTGGAAATTCTTTTATTAACAAAAAGAGATCGTCTCTATGTATATATGTAACGGAAGAATTTTCCACAGCTTGAATTTGAAATTTGGACTTATTTTTTAAAAGAAAACATGGATAATTAGAAATAAATTCATTCGGGAAGAAAAATCCTCGTACAAGTGGAACGCCATCATTCAGATAGTAAAATTTAAAACAACCTTTATTTAAAAATCCAATATAATTACAGTGATCTCCCTCTTTGAGAAAGACTTCCCCCTTTTTGTATTGTCTTGTTTTAACAGACTCTGACAAGGCTAACAATTCAGCCTCTTCTAAATCTATAAGTTCTCTTACTAAAATTCGAAATTTGTCTATCAAAATTTGTTCTTTTTATTACCATTTTTTATTGAGTTAAAAGATGATTAACCTCTCAATAAATAATTTTTTAATTTTAAGTATCGCAAAAAATAGCAAAGCAAACCTAAGCATATTTTAAAGTAATTACTATAAACCAGAAAAAACACTTTATCGAACCCAAAAACAAAATGTTTTTATGGAGTACATCCAATATATGACGGGAGATAACGGACACACAAAAAAGCGGAATAGTGGACTAAAATTCAACTATTTCGCTCTGGTAAAGTCTTTGAGACTGTTATCGAATCTTTAGTCTGAAATCTAGACCAATTAAATTTATCAGTTCGATAAATCGTATTGTGTAAAGTACTTATCGTACCTGTACATATCTCAAAAAGAGCCTATTACAATACACCTCACGCACAGAACGAAACTAAATTGCATAGTCCTCCTTATTTAGTATAAATTGCGTCTTCAAAGGAACATTTCCATCTTTTGCTGACCAAACCATGAACCATAAAACCACACTACTCTTTGTTTTACTCTCCAGCATAGCCTGCTTGCCAGCTAATGCACAAGACCTATTTGTGACCTCGGGTACCACTTTCAAAATTGCTGCCAATGAAACTTTTCATACCAATGGACTTACACTCACCCCTTCTGCGGCGTTTGACCTAGACGGCTTGTCCATTACCAAAAACACTACATTGGCCAACGCGGCAACTTCTGGAG
>CAJXIQ010000081.1 GCA_913054375.1 uncultured Bacteroidota bacterium | reverse complement strand
AAAGACCAGATAACTTTGTATGTATGACCGTGTATAAGGATAACGAGTGCTTAGCCGGTGCACTTCTGGTCAAGGGGAAAAACAGATTGCATTATATTCTGGGTGCAAATTCTGCCGCAGGAAAAAAGGAGAATGCGTTGTCCTTGCTACTTGATGCTGTGCTAAACAAACACTCTTCATCTCATTTTATTTTTGACTTTGAGGGATCTTCTATTCCCTCTGTAAAATCATTTTATGAAACTTTTGGTGCGGTAAACGAACCATTTTATGAACTTGAAATCAATACGGGAATCGCCTATTCCCTAAAAAAGGCTTACAACAGATTGGCCAAGTCGTAGTGAAGTGGGGTCGCAGATACAAACCCCTCACCAAACTCTACACCTATACTCTCTCCCATTTCTCTGGCTCTACCTCCTATGAAATCAAGAAAACGTTTGGAGCTGATAGGAGTCTCTGAACCCCTGTTCTCTGGATTGTAGAATTGCGTTTTAAACGCCTGTATACTTTCCATCTTTCTGTCTTGGTATTCTGACACATCAATAACAAAATCTGGGGTCATATGATAATGCTGAATATAATGGAATAGGTGTTTAGGTCTAAATGCGTCTTGATCTACCCCTCCAAAATTTGTTTCTATTTTTTTTAATCCACTTAAAAAAAATGCTTCCTTGATCAGCTGGGCTGCACGTGGGTGATCGATGTGCCTATCATTGGTTGCATTTGCCAGTACTATAGTGGGCTGATATGCACGTATCATTTCTATCACTCTAAGTCTGTTTTCTTGTGAAAGTTGAAAAGACCCATCTCCAAGATCTAAATTTTCTCTTACTTGAACGCCTAAAATGGAGGAAGATTGGGCTGCTTCTTCTTGTCGTGTTTGCTCACTCCCTCTGGTGCCTAGCTCGCCTTTTGTTAAGTCTACTATGCCAACAGACTTACCTTCTGCTATAAGCTTTAATATGGTACCAGAGCACGCAAGCTCTACATCATCTGGGTGTGCCGCAAAGGCAAGAACATCTAATTTCATTTTTGGTCTATTGTGTAAAGAGGTTGCTACTCTAGTTTTGAATTTTTTATAATGTACTCTATTTGAAAATCTTCAATAGGATCGTACTTGGTATCTATGTTGGCACTGTACATTTTAGCCCACATACCATAGAACAATGTACTCGCACTTCCGCGGTACTTTTTCAATATCTCGTAGGTCGTATTACCGGTTTCACGATGGATTAATTTAATAAGTAGTTTGCCCTGCGATAGTGTAAGCTTTTTTAGTTGGGAAATGAATTCATCTTTTATGGCATCCTCTGTGGCTTTTATGTACTTGGTCTTCGCACGTTTACTTGTTAACTGATTCAGATTATCATCCATCATCTGCAGTCTAAAAGCGGCAAGCTTAGCGTAGGGCATTACCTTTTTAACATTGCGCACCAATTTGAGGTATGCTTTTTTTTCTTCTTTCGTATTGAATTCTTTGAGAATGAACTCATCAAACGAGTATACATAAAATGTATCCCCATCCATGAACATCTTACGCATTATTACCGCAGAGTCCGCACTAGCAAGCTGAGCACTACACGACAATGTCATTGCAACTAGGCTCCCTACTAAAACTAATTTCTGTACCATTCTATACAAAGATATTCAAACTGCGTGCCACTATCCTAGTAACTCTGCTAGAATATCTACGGACTTTATCTCCTTATTTTTCATAACATGGTGCTGATAGTAGCGGATAAGTTGTTTCAAAACTCGTTTTCGAATAAGCGAGCTACCCTCTGAAGGGTCTTTCACCTTCAATAAATGTGAAACAAATAAAGATTCCTTTTCTGTAAACGTATCTATACCTTCTTGCGGAACAAAAACACCTTCGTTTATGCTGAGAAATGGTGTTGTAGGACCATATTCTCCCTGCGGCTGTACCCCCAGGAAATGGCTCAATGCTAGCAAAAATCGTGGCGGCAAATTGGATAACGATTCAGTATTTTCGAGTAATAATATCTCTGCTTCTAGAAAATCAAACAGGTCTTCTTCGCAGAATTCTTCTGTCACACAGTGATTGAGTACCTCGATATAAAACATAGCAATGGACTTACGGAGTATGTCGTCTTGAATATTAATCAATAATGGGACGTTTTTCAGTTCTTTCACTCGACCCATATTCATGTTGGGTTTTTCATACACGTCCATTTCTACAATTGACAACGGCTGTATCATACTTGGTCTCACAGCTGATTTTCCTTTGCGTACGCTCTGCAGTATATAGGTGCGTACACCAAATTCTCGCGTATACATTTTACTAATAATACTGCTCTCACTGTAATTGGTATTTTTGAGAATAATGGCTTTTGTTTTGGCAATCATCTCACTATAAGCAACTTAGAAACAAGCGTATCCTCACTTTCTTTGTTTCCAGTGAAAATAAGATACACCCCGGTTTGAGGTAATTGGCCGCTAAAATTACGACCATCCCAAATGGCAGTACCTCCGTTTGCTATTAATTCATATACTACTCTGCCTGCTATATCTACAATCTTAACTGTAGCGTCTTCTGGAAGCCCCGATATGGTAATGGGTCCCTCATATCCTTTGTCCACTGGATTTGGAAACACTAATGTATTCCCGTGATTTTGGTTGGCTTCTGTCGCATCGCTTCTGAAAGAGGCGATACCTGAATTGGTACCAAAGAACACTTCTCCTGTATTTGGCACGACTCCAATGCAATTTACATTGTTATTTGGCAGTGGAGTTGTTTCGCTAGTGAGGTGGCTTATCACAGCAGAACCATCTTCTTTTACTAGCCATGCTCCATTATTCGTAGCAATCCATTTCCTATTCCCTCCGTCAATTTTAATATCATTTACTACCTCACTACCTAGTAAAAATCCAATGTCATTGCCATCGTCGATAATGATTTGTTGAGCATCTCCGTTGGGGTCTCCATCAAACACTAAATTGGAATTATACACCACTGCAATACCTGTTTCCGTTCCTATCCATATCTCACCATCTTTATCTTTGGCTAACGCTTTTACGTTATTATTTGGAAGCCCCCCAATCGTAGTGTTTAATAAGATAGATTCAAATCTATTTTCTTCCTCTCTGATAACAAGAACACCTACACTACTATTCCTAGGGACAATAATCCACACTTGGTCGTACTCATCGACAATCATTTCTCCTAACCGTTTGACTCCTACGTTAAAGTCCTCCCATGTCCCATTTGGCCTTCTTACCAATAGTGGTCTGTTTGTATCATAATTGGACACCCATAAATTTCCTTTACTGTCTTTGACCATCCCTAAAACTACTGATCTTCCAATTACAGCCTCTTTTAGTGTACTGTTATTTGGCGTATATCGTGTTTTAGTCTTACCGTTTTCTAACTGCAGTAGCCCTGAACCGAAACTACCTATATACGTTTCCAATTCGTCTATATATAGATTGGTAAGATCGATCATTCCAGCAACTCCTGTATCTGTCAATTTCAGGTTTGTCCACAAACCATCTTCGTACGTGTAAACACCTGTACTAATATAGGATGGCGAAAAAGCGGATGTATGACCACCAGAGGTGACCCACATTTTGTTTTTGTCTCCAAGCATATCAAAACTTGACGACCCATATGGACCTTGCTGCGATACATAACTGTAATTGCCAGCAGCATCTTTTTTTATAAGGCCAGTATAAAACCCACCGAACCATAAATTACCTTGTTTATCGTATACTGCTCTCCTACTGGCAGACTCTCCTATTTCGGTCTGACCATTTGCATCTATTTGCAATATGCCCTTGGCTCTGCAAACCAACAATTTCCCTTGAGAACTTGACATGCTTCTATAATCTAATTGTGACTCTAACAAGGTAAAGGTACCTCCACTGTATTGCATTAAATTGTCATTGTGCGTGAAGTAGACGCTTCCGTTATGTGAAACCAGGTTTACTGCAGAATCGTATTGACCGAGTGATTCCCAACTTTCAAAATTTTTAAGATTTACCTCAGGATCGTCATTAGGAGCTGTTTTTATTCCCTCTGTAGTCCCTATAAAGAGCTTATCATCTAAAAGTGCAATCGAATAAACAGGGAGACTAGCGCCTCCTGAACCCAAGTTTTGGTAATCGTCTACTACCTCTTCTTTTTGGAGATCTAAAACAACAACTCCAAATGAAGTAGCCAGATAAGCAACACTAGCATATACTTTTACCTCATAGATTTCTTTTGCTCCAACAATACTTGCTCTCTTTATTGCAGGTATGTTTATAATCGTATTATCTTTAATAAGGTCAATGTCTCCATTGTCATACGTCAATACTATCGTATTGCTGTTTTTTGAATAAGCAATATTTGTGACTGCAGTTTCCGATAAGCCATCTACCTTTGTTAATAACGTTATTTCTCCGCTTTTTAAACCGAAGGTATAGATACCCACATCTGATTGTACGAGTAGCCTATCCTCCAGATCAATAATATCTACCACGCTGTTGTAAGGTAAATGCATTCGCCAAGAATAAGTAGGAGTATTGTTTTGGGCTACGACACTTAACGTTAGTACCATTAAACTGTACAAAGCTAGAAAAATTCTCTTCATAAGATTAGAACAAAACTAACGATAGTCTTTAATGTTTTATTACCTCTTTAAGTAATTTAACAGTTATATAAGAATAGTAATAAAGTAAATTTAAATTTGTACGAATAATGGCGAATAATATAGAGAACAAACCGCTAGTAAAAATCAAGCAAACGAAGCGTTTGAAACCAGATTGGTTGAAAACACAAATACCCGGTGATGGGAAGTATGCTGATATGCTCAAACTCGTAAAAGAGAATAAACTCCATACCATATGCGAAAGCGGTAAGTGCCCAAATATAGGGGAATGTTGGGGAGCAGGAACAGCAACATTTATGATAGGAGGCAACACGTGTACTCGAAGTTGCCAATTTTGTAATGTCGCTACAGGCAAGGGAGATGTTCTTGATCCATTGGAACCATTTAAAATAGCACAGTCTATCAACATCATGGGCGTGAAGCATGCTGTAGTGACCAGTGTAGATAGAGACGATTTACCTGACGGAGGTAGCGAACACTGGGCCAAGACAGTTAGTACTATTCGTGAATTTAATCCAGAGACTACCTTGGAAACGCTGATACCAGATTTTCAAGGAAAGCACGATCAAATAGACAAAATCATTGAGGTACATCCCGAAATTGTATCCCACAATATTGAAACTGTTGAGCGGCTTTCCCGAGAAGTACGTGTACAAGCAAGCTACAAACGCTCAATGGAAGTACTCGCTTACCTTACACAGGCTGGAATGAAAACGAAAAGTGGGATAATGTGTGGCATGGGAGAAACCAAAGATGAGATAATTCAAACGCTTACAGACTTGAGAAAAGCAGGTGTTTCTATTGTTACCCTTGGGCAATACATGCAGCCAACACCACGCCACCTTAAAGTTGCAGAATATGTACACCCCGATACATTTGACGCATACAAAAAAATTGGAGAAGAATTAGGGTTTAGTTACATTGAAAGTGGCCCGCTAGTGCGGTCAAGTTATCACGCTGAGAAGCATCTGTAAGCGTCTATGGATCCAAAATTTTACAAAGAGTATTACCAATTAGAACGCAATCATTGGTGGTTTACAGCTCGTTTATCTATACTAGAGTCGCTTCTTCAAAAACTGGTACTACAAAACAAGGATGCCCCGCTTAAAATATTAAATGCGGGTGTTGCAACGGGCGCTACTAGTGAAATGCTCAATACGTATGGCGAGGTCACCTCATTGGAATACGACAAAGATTGTTGTGATTTTCTTGAACTAAAAACAAGTATAAAGCCCGTACATGGAAGTCTCACCGAGCTGCCGTTTCACGATCAAGAATTTGATTTAGTGTGTGCGTTTGATGTAATAGAGCATATAGAAGACGATGTACTCGCTTGCCAAGAGATAGCAAGAGTGTTAAAAAGCGATGGCATGTATTTTATAACTGTCCCTGCATTTAAATTTCTTTGGAGCAATCACGATGTCATTAACCATCATTTTAGAAGGTATACCCGACGTACTCTTCATGAAAGCATCAACAATGGAAATCTGAAAAATGAGCATTCTACCTATTTTAACTTTCTACTGTTCATTCCAATCGCTCTCTTGAGGCTAAGTCAGAAATTACTCCCAAAATCCAAACAACAACAATCCTCAGGATCAGACAATGAAATTTTTCAGTCGAATGCACTTATTAACAAAACTTTAAAGTCTGTATTCCTGCTAGAGAAAACTATTCTGGATAGACGTATAAAATTGCCTTTTGGTATTTCATTTCTTTCTATAGGCACCAAAAAATAATGAATAGAAGGCAAGATATCTTAAGTAGCTTGCTCATTATTATTGTCATTATTACGGCACATTTCCAGTTAGTCTTCAAGCTATTTTATACTAAATGGGATAATCTCTCGGCATTCTTTCCGTACAGGTATACCGCAAACCACTTTTGGAGGGCTGGAGAGTTGCCTCTTTGGGATCCATATCAAAACTTAGGATATCCGATGCATGCCAATCCACAAGGCTATGTATGGTATCCCATTACACAACTGTTTACTCTGGTTGGAGAATATTCACCTTACTTTATGAATTTAGAGTCAGTTCTCCATATTTGCATTGCAGCAGTTGGTGTCTACTTCCTTTTCAAATTCATTAAGCATACGAATATGGCAAGTATGATCGGAGCGGTTAGCTTTGGCTTATCAGGATTCATCACAGGCAGTTCGCACATGATTGGATTTACTATAGCTGCTGCGTGGCTTCCTTGGATTCTACTCTACTTTTTGAAGTGCTTAAAAAGCTTAGACAGTAAGAACTTCGTCATTCTTGGTATACTCGCCATGTTTCAAATAACGGGTTCGTATGTTGCCTTTAGTATTGTCTTGGTCTATGTGCTTTTTGGTATTCTTGCATACACTATCCTGCGGAGGAAAATGCAGAACGCTCTGCCAATAATACTGCGATTTTGCTTGATATCAGCACCCCTTTTCCTTATACTATCCTCACCATTTTTGTACAGTATTTACGATTCCTTACCGTACTTTTCACGGGCAACCCCATTAAACTACGATCTAGATAACTTTAATCGAAACTTCTCATACGAATGTTTTCAATCTTTGCTGTTCCCTTATATTAACTCTAGCGCAGAAGGTTTCAAGAATGTAGATGTTAGCTTATCTAATATCTACATAGGATTTCTCATGCTTATAAGCACATTAGCGTATACCCTATTTACGAAGGATAAACATAAATATGCACTGTTCATATGTCTACTACTTTTTTCGTTGTTGGCACTCGGAACCAATACTCCAATTCATCAATTCGTTTTCAATCTACTCCCAGGTATTAGTCTTTTTCGGCATCCTTATCTCTTTCAATTATATAGTTCACTCATTCTACTATATTTTGGATCTACCTTCTTATCTAACAATGCCGAACTAACGCTGCGGCCATTTAAAAATATACTTGTAGTAGGGATAGTATTTTTAGGAGTTGTTGTAGTTCTATCGCTAACAAAAAGTGACCTAGGCAATTTTCACAGTTACCTAGACCACTGGAGGGTACTGAAAGAACAAAGTCCATTGAATAAATGGAGCCATATCGTAATACAAGGAACGATCTTGATACTGCTATACATGACACTAGCACTATCAAAAAAACATACCGTTATCCTCATACTTTGCGTTAGTATAACGGATTTGATGATTTCCGTACAGTTAAACGCTCCACTGAACATGTACTATAACGAGCCTACGAAAAACATTGACGAACATCTATCTCTGATCTCAAATCAAGATCTGACAAATCAGGCTATTAATACACCACTAGAACTCCTTTCAAATGATCGTATTCCAAAAACCGCAGGTCTTTGGGTCAATTTAAATACATTTACCCGAACCACAGGCACAGATGGTTACAATCCTTTTATATTCAAAACACTCGCTAGTATATCAAAAAAAGAAAAAAGAGACTCCATAGCCCCATACGCGCTAGTGAGTGCAAAAGAGGGCGTCTCCAACCTTCATTTAGGCATTAACACGATAGAATTTGACATTATAGAGACTAGCACTCTTAACATTGTGGTGCAACAAAACTATCACCACAATTGGACAGCTAGTTTGAACGGCAAAACACTGAATTTATACCCAAACAAGTATGGTTTGATTGCATTCGACTGTAATAATATGGCAGGAAGAGTATGCTTAAAATACGCCAACAAATGGGTCTCTATATTCTTCTGTATCAGTGTCCTTGTACTGATTACAACGATAATAGGCTTAATCATCCTATCCCAACGTGAACCCAGGAGATCCGACTGAGGTATACGCTTATTATGGAGCATAGAAGGTGCTGCTAGTAAGCAGCGTTGTATAGGTATAACCTATCGATTC
>CAJXIQ010000080.1 GCA_913054375.1 uncultured Bacteroidota bacterium | reverse complement strand
TATGAGAGCGAAAAGTATACAATAGACCTGTTATTTGAGATTTTGAGGGAAAAATTTAGTACCTTTGCCGTCCTTAAAACAGGGGTGAACACAAACCCAGTAAACTATTTCATATAAATGGCAGCAAAAACAATCGCACAGAAACTCGAGCAACTTTATAAGCTCCAAACTATTGACACACGTTTAGACCAGCTTAGAGCGGTACGCGGTGAGTTACCAATGGAGGTTGCAGATTTAGAGGATGAGTTGATCGGACTCACCACTAGACTTACTAATTTCAAAACAGAGATTGAAACGTTCAACGAGCAGATAATTGCCAATAGAGAGCAAATAAGAACGTCTACTGAACTGATAAGAAAGTATAAGGCCCAGATAGACAACGTAAAAAACAATCGTGAATTTGATGCGCTTAACAAAGAAGTTGAAATTCAGGATTTGACGATATTAGCTGCAGAGAAAAAAATCGGTGAGATAGATCGCTCTATCAAGTTGAAAGAGGAGCTCATCAGTGAAGTGCAAACAAAACTTGACGAGCGTGAAAAGGATCTTGAGAACAAGAAAACTGAGCTTAAAGAAATCACGGCTGAGACAGAAAAAGAGGAATCTACTATAGCTGTCGAAAGAGAAAAGGCTAAAGATTCTGTGGACGAGAAGCTGATCAAGGCGTACGATAGAATTCGCGAAAACTTCAGAAATGGGATTGCTGTAGCACCTATTTTGAGAGGGGCTTGTGGAGGTTGTTTTGCAAAGGTTCCACCACAATTACAATCCGATATTCGTCAATCTAAAAAAATTGTAATTTGCGAAGCGTGCGGTCGTATACAAATAGACGCTCGTATGGCAGGTATTGAAGAGCATGTGGAAGAAGAAAAAGCAAAACCAAAGAGAAGAGCAGTTCGCAAGAAATAGGCTCTTTAGGTTTTCATTTTCATTTTTTTTAGCACTCTATACATTGGCTGGCTATGCTAGTCACACGTTTTATTTCAACACAAATTTAATTGCTGCTCAAAAGCAGAACTATGAGCTTCGGTTGAAGCAAGCTCGCTCTATTTTAATGGATGAACAGTCCATAGACAAAGAAAATAGTGCCACCCACTATCTGCTTCATTTCAATGCATTTATGAAAGCATTTATCACCGAAGAACAAGGGGATTACGCAGCCTACCGAAAAGTTCAGGATGCGGCGCTATTGCATTTTGACGCTCTCCCTGATTCTTTAGCTTTTAAGCGTTTAGCCCAATCAGACGCTTACTTTTTTTCTGCTACACTCAAAGCTAAGTTTGAGGAATTTTATGGTGCTGCAAGGGACGTCAATAGAGCGAATACACTGATCAACGAGAACCACCGGTTATTTCCAAATTTTCTCCCCAACAATAGGACAAGAGGGATTATAAACGTATACCTAAGTACCGTGCCAGATAGCTATGCATGGGTAGTAAAGATGCTAGGTATTGATGGAGACATGAGGCAGGGTCTTGGTCTGCTAGAGGAACTGGCTCACGCCGCTCAAGATACTGGATATATGAGCCTGTTTGCAAGAGAAGCGGCCTACCTGTATTCATTTTCGCTCATGCATGTAGCTAAAAATCCGGCTAAAGCATGGAGCGAGACGTTAAGGTGTACAAATGATTATACAACAAACCTAACATCTGCATACTTCAGGGGTGCTATGGCAGGCAAGCTAAATAAAAATGAAACGGCCATAAGTATCTTAGAAAGAAGACCTGCAAGTGATGAGTACGAACAATTTTATTTTTTGGATTATTTGCTTGGTACGGCAAAACTCAACAGATTGGATAGTACAAGCATAACGGACCTGAATCAGTTTTATAATCACTACAAAGGAAGAAACTACATAAAGAGCTGTTTACAAAAAATGAGCTGGTACTACACACTCTTTGGGGATACCGCGAAAGCGTTGGAATATCAAGCACTCATTTATGATAAGGGGTATAAGCTCAATGGTGACGACAAGCAGGCCATACTATATGCAGCTAAAGTATTGCCTAATTCTGAACTCCTTCAAACACGGTTACTTTATGACGGTGGATATACAAAGGAGGCCTCAGTGGTACTATATGCGGTCAATTATAAGAGACTCGCTAGTCGTCAACTGAAAGCAGAGTACTGTTATAGGAAAGGTCGAATTCTCGAAAAAGAAGGAAAAATGGAAGATGCTCTAACGTTGTACGAGGCATGTACCTTATTTGGGATTGATAGCAAGGAATACTATGCGGCATATGCGAGCATTTATTTAGGTGATTATTATCTCCACCAGGGATATTACGCCAAGGCTAAAAAATTTTATCAAAGAGCATTGAGTTTTAAGAGCAATAGAGAGTATAAAGGTTCCATAGAGCAGCGAAGTAAAGTGGGACTATCAAAGCTCAAGTAATAGCATCTTTTGGTTTAAACGTTCAAGAAGTGACCATTGGATTATTGAGATCAAATGAATTATCTGTGCTCACTTATCTGCGAGTAGCATCAATATCAGTGCGCCGAGGTATGGTATATAGTATTTGGGGTAAAATCGACGTATTTTTGCCGACTTAAAAAATCATAAGAAATGAGCGATAAACCAGTAAGAGTGCGATTTGCACCAAGCCCTACAGGGCCTCTGCATATTGGAGGTGTGAGAACGGCCTTGTATAATTACCTATTTGCTAAGCAAAATAAGGGTAAGTTTTTGCTTAGAATTGAAGATACCGATCAGAAACGTTTTGTTGAAGGAGCAGAAGAGTACATTAACAAGAGTTTAGCTTGGTTGGGTATGCCTGTAGACGAAGGGGTGCAGGAAGGAGGCAGCTTTGGACCTTACAAGCAGAGTGAACGTATGAATACGTATGCTGCCTATGCAGATCAACTCATAGAAGCAGGATATGCATATTATGCTTTTGATACACCAGAGGAGCTCAATGATATGCGTGCGAAGCTAGAGGCGAATAAGATGAGCGCCAAGTACGATGCTACATCTCGTATGAGTATGCGAAATTCCCTTACGCTCAGTGAGGATGAGGTAAAAGACCGCCTTGATAAGGGAGATAAATATATTGTACGAATCAAACTGCCTCGCAATGAAGAAATCCGTTTTCATGATGAAATACGCGGATGGATTGTTTTTAATAGCAGTCAGCTAGATGACAAAGTACTGCTAAAAGAAGATGGACTACCTACCTATCATTTGGCCAACATCGTAGACGATCATCTAATGGAGATAAGTCATGTGATACGTGGCGAGGAGTGGTTACCTAGTGCTCCACTCCATGTTATGTTGTATAGATACTTGGGATGGGAGGATACAATGCCCAAATTTGCTCACTTACCATTGATATTAAAACCAGATGGTAAAGGTAAACTAAGCAAGAGAGATGGAGATAGATTGGGCTTCCCTGTATTTCCATTAGAGTGGAAGTCTCCTGAAGGAGAAATAAGCAGCGGATATCGGGAGAGTGGCTACATGCCAGAAGCTGTTGTAAATATGCTCGCCATGCTAGGCTGGCATCCGTCTGATAACCAAGAGCTCTTTACTATGGCAGAACTGATCAAGACATTTAGTCTGGAGAAAGTATCTAAGAGTGGGGCCAAGTTTGACATGGATAAGGCGAAATGGTACAATCATCACTACTTAATGAATGCCAGTGGGGTAGAGCTGCGTAAAATGGTAGATGACCAAGTAACCGATATGCATATCCAGAAAGGGGAAGAATACTTGCTTGAGGTGCTAGAAATGCTAAAGGAAAAAGTAAGTTTTGCAGGAGAGATACTGCCGCTGGGCCAGTACTTCTTTGCCCTTCCAACGGAGTATGACGAGAAGGTACAGCGAAAAAAGTGGAAGGATGAAGTGCCAGGTTATATCAACGATTACATCTATGGTTTGGTAGAAGGAAATAAAAGTGCTGCCTCTGAAATGGAAGATTACTTAGAAACGTTTGCAAGTGAGAAAGGAATAGGTAAAGGTATGCTAATGCAACCGCTTCGCTGGGTAGTAAGTGGTCAAGCAGGAGGACCTCCTATTTTTGAAATGCTAGCGTTAATTGGTCTAGCAGAAATAACAAAAAGACTAGAAGTAGTAAACGAAAAGTTTCAGTAACAAACAGAAATTTAATAAAAGAGAAGTAGGTCAATAGGCCTACTTTTTTTGTAGGTTCAGTATTTCGCACGCTTTTTCGCTGGCAAGTTGCTCCGCAACCTTCTTAGATTTACCACGCGCTTTGGTTATTTCTACCCCGTCAATAATGACACCGATTATATACATTTTAATCCTTTTCTCTTCTTCAGCGTTGAGTACTTTGAAATCGAGCTCTTTTTTCTTTTTTTGAGCATATTGATTAAGCAGACTTTTAAAATTTACGGTAATGTCTTTGAGTTCATCAAAGTCTAGATGAGGAGCAACTATTTTACGTTGTATAAAGCGTTTAGTGAACGTATGACCTTTGTCTAAGTAAATAGCTCCTATGAGTGCTTCGAGTGCGTTTCCAGCGATGCCGCTCACGGCAGCAGGGTTTCTTGAGATACTTTTGTCAAAAATAATGTGCTCGTGCAAGCCCATGTTAAAGGCAATCTTTGCCAGCATTTTGCGGCTCACACTCTTGCTTCTCATTTCTGTCAGAAAGCCTTCTCCCTGGAAAGGGAACTTTTTAAAAAGAAACTCGGCAATAATTAAATCCAATACAGCATCGCCAAGGTATTCTAAGCGCTCGTTATTGTTTTTAATATCGATACCCTGTAACTTACGAGAGGTTGAGTTATGTAAAAATGCTTGTTGGTATAGTTTTATTTTTTTAGGACAATAACCAAGCAAACGATACAATTTCTTGTAGTACTTTTTGTTCTTTGAAAATTGAGTAAAGTAAATTTTTTGGATACTGCCTATCACAGTATTAGTCGCATTTGCCCATTATAACCGATGCGTTATGTCCTCCAAAACCAAAGGTGTTACTGAGTGCATACTTCACTTCTCTCTTTTGAGCTTTATTGAAGGTGAAGTTGAGCTTGGAGTCAAACTGCTCGTCGTCTGTGAAATGGTTGATGGTAGGCGGTATAATGCCGGTATTAATGGCAGATAGGCAAGCCAAGGCTTCTACTGCACCTGCAGCACCAAGAAGGTGTCCAGTCATCGATTTGGTAGAACTTATGTTTAGCGTGTAGGCATGATCACCAAATACTCCTCTTATCGCTTTTGTTTCGCTAATATCTCCAAGCGGAGTAGAAGTACCGTGAACATTCACATAATCTATATCTTCTGGTTTTAGGTTGGCATCTCGCAAGGCAAACTTCATAACATTAAGAGCGCCCAACCCTTCAGGGTGGGGAGCGGTAATGTGATGTGCATCTGCGGTTAATCCACCACCTAATATTTCGCCATAAATTTTAGCGCCTCTTGCTTTTGCATGCTCATATTCTTCGAGAACAAGCGATGCTGCACCTTCACCCAGGACGAATCCTTCTCGATCTGCATCAAATGGTCTAGAAGCAGTATGAGGACTGTCGTTGCGTTCAGACAGAGCTTTCATACTGTTAAAACCGCCTACGGCAGATGGAGTAACACAAGCTTCTGAGCCTCCGGTTACTATCGCTTTAGACATGCCTAGGCGAATATAATTGTATGAATCTATGATGGCATTATTTGATGAAGCACATGCAGATATCGTCCCAAAGTTTGGTCCTCTGAAACCGTACTTTATGGAAATGTATCCTGGAGCAATGTCTCCTATCATTTTTGGAATAAAAAAGGGATTAAATCGAGGCGTTCCGTCACCTCTCGTAAAATCCCCTATTTCTTTTTCAAGCGAAGTAAGTCCACCTATACCAGATGCCCAGATTACTCCTATTTCTTCTGGTACAAAATCTGTATCCATGAGACCAGAGTCTAGGACAGCCTCGTCGGCTACCACCATTGCATACTGGGTGAAAGGATCCATTTTTCGGGATTCTTTTCTGTCTAAGTGATCTGCAAGGTCGAAATTCTTGATCTCGCAAGCAAAACGCGTCTTGAACTTTTCAGCATCAAAACGTGTTATAGGCGCTGCACCACTAACTCCCTTAGCAAGTGCGTCCCAATACTCCTTGGCTGTATTGCCAATAGGGGTGAGCGCACCAATTCCGGTTACTACTACTCGCTTGAGTTGCATGTCGGTTTGGTTGCTATTATTAACCTGCGTGTTCTGTAATGTATGTTACAGCATCACCTACAGTAGCAATTTTTTCAGCTTGCTCATCAGGTATAGCAATGTTAAATTCTTTTTCGAATTCCATGATTAGCTCTACAGTATCTAGTGAGTCAGCACCAAGGTCATTGGTGAAACTTGCAGCGGTAGTTACTTCAGATTCTTCTACACCTAATTTATCTACAATTATTGATGTTACTTTTTCAGCTATTTCAGACATATTATTTTTATTTTTGTTATGTGCTGCAAAGAACATTTTTTTAAAATAAATAGACAAAAATTATTTGCAATAACTACAAACACATTGAATTTATAATTTTATGCAGTCCTTATTTACTTCAGACGAATTTGTCTTAAAATACCCTTGCATCTACGGTATATCTACTTCTATGAGACATGTGAAGTTTGGGTATGGGCTCTCAATTCATCCAGATATAGTCTTACAATACGAGGAAGATATTTTCGATTATGGCAAAGAAAGTAGGCATGCAGCCTATCATTTAACCTTTTTAGATGACCAAAGTTGCTACTTAATCATCAAAAATAGGGGCACGAAACACCACTTTTATCCGAAGTATAAGCAAGTCGATTATTTATTGTGCAGTATGAATGAGGAAGAAATAAATATTAAAATAGTTCAAATTCTTACTAAACTTAAAGGGATATCGATTTGTTTTGCACTCAATAATCCGAGTCCAAAAGAAATATTAAACTTTACTCAATTACAATGAGCGAAAATATAAAATACAACAAAACAAAAATTATAGCTACTATGGGTCCTGCGACTTCTAGTGTGCCAATGTTGAAGAAGATAATAAAAGCAGGTGTAGATGTCTGCAGAGTCAATTTTTCGCATGGAGACTGGGGTACCCACCTGGAGGTGGTCAATAACATTCGTCAAGCAAATAAGGAATTGGGGAGTAACGTAGCTATCCTAGGAGACTTACAAGGACCAAAGCTCCGCATAGGAGAAGTGGAAAACAATAGTATGCTTCTGGAAGAAGGTACGGTAATGACACTGACAACAAAGGCAACTGTAAGCTCCGGAAACACAATCCATGTAAAATATTCTACTCTAGCCAGAGATGTAAAAGTAGGTGAGCGAGTGCTTTTAGATGATGGTAAACTTGAGCTAGAGTTTTCTAAAAGAATAGATGACAGTACGGTAGAGGCTGTAGTGATTAATGGAGGACCCCTCAGTTCGAATAAAGGTTTCAATTTACCGTCTTCCAATATGTCCGTTGCTAGTCTCACGCCAAAGGATAAAAAGGATTTAGAGTTTATTATCAAGCATGAGTTTGACTGGGTGGCACTGTCATTTGTTAGAGAAGACAAAGATATTACGGAGTTGAGGAATATATTGACCGAGAACAATTGCCATGCACACATCGTTGCCAAGATTGAAAAACCGCAAGCTGTAGAGAACATCGATTCTATTATAGCTGCTACAGACGCTATCATGGTTGCTCGTGGAGATCTGGGTGTTGAGATGCCTATGGAGCAGGTACCAATGATTCAAAAGCGTATTGTGACGAAGTGTATTGAAGCTTCTAAACCTGTAATAATAGCAACACAGATGATGGAGAGTATGATTACATCTCCTACGCCTACCAGAGCAGAAGCAAATGATGTGGCTAATGCAGTAATGGATGGAGCAGATGCAGTTATGCTTAGTGCAGAGACATCTGTGGGTGACTATCCGCTAAAAGCTGTACAAGCGGTGGAACGTATTCTTGGCAGTACAGAGATGGGGTGGAACGTATACAATAAGATAATGAAACCAGATCCTACATCAAGGTCATTTATCAGTGATAGAATTTGCTATGCCACAGTGAGTATGAGTGAAGGAATAGGAGCTAAAGCCATAATCTCTATGACACAGACAGGATATACCGCTTATAAAATTGCAAGTAGTAGACCCAATTGTGATGTGTTCATATTTACGGCAAACAAGCGTTTACTCAATAGATTGAGCTTGGTATGGAACGTACGTGCTTTTTATTACGATAAGAAAACAAATACAGATGATACCATACGAGATGTTATAGCAGAACTTCAAGAAAGTAACTTTTTGAAAGATGGCGATGTTGTTATTAATACTGCGGCAATGCCTGTAGTTGAAAACAGAAAAACAAACGCAATAAAAATTAGTACGGTAGGTGAGTGAGATCGTAAATAAAGTAGCCCTCAGCGGTATCATTACCATTGATCTGGAAGATTTGATTCTTGATCGCAAAGAATCGAGTCTTGATATTTTTCACCAGTTGTTTCAGGGGCTTATTCTCCGAGAAAAAGATTTCAGGGCGTGGGTTAAGGAGCATGAATGGAGCATTTATGCGGAGCATAACGTTGCGGTATATTGCAGCAGCGATGCCGTAATACCCACGTGGGCGTACATGCTCATTGCCTCTGCGCTCAGACCTCATACCGA
>CAJXIQ010000079.1 GCA_913054375.1 uncultured Bacteroidota bacterium | reverse complement strand
GATATTGGTAATTGGTACGATTTACGATAGGTAGATATATAAAAAAAACTTCCCAGGTATCCTAGGCGGTGTTGAATTGAACACCGCCTAGGATACCTGCTCTGCTGCTGATAACCACCTCTTGTATGAGAATGTAGACTACGCAAATATTTTCTCACCATGATGATCGACCATTCGAAAACGGTTAGACTCCATCAGCACAAAATCATGGCCGCTAGCAAGACCATCGGCATTAAGTTGGCCCGTCGCATAATTATAAGTCGCATGCTCGCCACGGTGCATAGATGACCCTTGATAGATGGTGACATTCTCGGATAAGACGATTGTTTTGATTGTAGGTAATGAGGTAGATGGAGTGGACGAAAATTTGCTCAATTCTTGCAATCAAGTAATTGAGATACCTCAGTTTGGTACCAAACACTCTTTTAATGTTTCGGTATCAACAGGTATAACACTTTGGGAAATTTTCAATAAAATAAATGAATAAATCAACCATACGATTCATCCTACTATGCCTTATGGTAGTGCTTTTGTTGCCTGCTAGTGCCAACGAAATTATAGCGAAGTATGTTATCAAAATTGATGCGGAAAAACGCCGAATAGATCTACTTGACGGTACGCAAGATGAATATGTGACACTGAAAAGCAACTTGCAAAGTGAGCAGGCTACTGCTACTTATTTTGGTGCACCCCTGCAGATAGTGCAGGGCATAAAACACAATGGTCAAAGTACAGATGCACTAAAAATAGACCAGCTAAAACGTGTTCATGAAATATTGAAGAAAGTAAACAGTAATAACGTTCACTTTTATACACAGGTGAGTCCGATATTTTACCTTATCAATAAAGTACAAACGGTCTATGACAACCAACGTCTAGAGTCAATTTTACGGAGTAATGTATACGCGTCGTTAAATCTGATTGCCTTTTATATCGATAAACCTATTTCGGAACAATTTTTTAAAATAGCGGCACATAGTGAGCCGTCTGAGCTATTAAAACACTACAACGAATTTGACCACAAAACATGGAGTACAGGTATCTTAGACGAGGTTGCACGTGTAGCTCCTATGAAAATAAAGACGTATTTGCATAGCTGGAATGCGGTACATAGACGTATTAAAGAGAGCTCTAATCCAATGACCGAGCAGGTCTACGCTATTTTTGAAGAGAGAGGGACGGCGAGTAGATCCTATATTTTATTAAATGATATCGAGAACGGTAAATTGAGTATTCAGGAGGCTCACTCCATAGGCCGATTTGATAGCTCACTTTTCCAATACCTCATTAAAATGAGGTCATCTGCTACGCTCCATGGAGAACATTCTGTGGATGAAGCATTAAAGTACCAGTGCTTAAAGCAAGTACGTGTTATAAATGACCTACATGAGAAATCGGACGCTGTGCGGTTTAGGAGTCTTAATCAATTCAATGCTTTTGAAATATACACACTCATGGTGTATAGCGAAGATGAGATTTATACCTCTACCTTTTTGGGTATGTACAAACGTATGATGGACAAGGTGGAGGGGGGAGACACCTATGCGTTTTTATACCGCCTCAATTTTAATCAATTTCGTACGTTCATAAAAATGTGTGCTGGCTACAATGAGCTGAATTCATTTTTGAGCAAGATGGGTGAATGGGATAAACAACAGTTGTTTAAAAAGCTAGTAGAAGGTATTGAAAATGCTAATGACAATCTAAGCAGTGCAGTTGCAATTGCAGATACGTATGGAAGTATTCGAAATAGTATGAGCAAGTATCTTTTTGAGCAAGCTATAACAAGTTACTACGAGAAAGTACGTTATACGGATACCGAAGCCGAAAAACTATACAGTATAATTCTTAATGTGTTTAATATAGGAGGTAGCAGCAGTAGCATGGCGCTCGATAGTCAAGCGATAAACCTACGTATTTTGCCCATAGATAGATTGTACAAGGAAGGAAAGAACATTCAACAACATTTCTTTTTTGACGATCCAGATGGTAAAGCTAGTTATGCTCACTTTTTAGGCACCTTCCGAAACGGAAAGTGGGAGATTCGCGATAAGGGAACTTATGTGCTAGTGAAAAGCCGTACAGGAATGGCTGTAGAGATATATGCCAATAAGCCTACGAGTGAATATGCTGGACAAGATGCAATAAAAGCTCATTTTTCAGCTACGGGTAGATGGCCGGATGTAGTAGTACATCGTGGGCATTCCTATTTTGTAAGTGCTGCAATAGAGAGTCTTACACCAAATGCTGAAATTGTATTCTTGGGTTCATGTGGTGGATATAATAACATTAGCCAAGTACTAAAGTATTCTCCCAATGCCCAGATTATTAGTAGTAAGCAAATAGGGACTATGCTGGTAAATGATAAACTTTGTTTGGAACTCAACGAAGTTATTCGTAGAGGTGAAGATATTATATGGGATAACCTATGGCTTACATTAAACAAGCGATTTGCAGCAGGAAGTACAGCAAATAGTAGATTTCAAGACTATATCCCACCACATAAAAACTTGGGAGCGCTGCTTATCAAGACCTACAGGAGTGTGCTGTAAGTTGAATTATTCCCTTTAGTAGCGTCACTTTTTGGGTTAAAAACTTTAGACTTGTAGTATACAAATTAGTGCTCGAATCTTTACTCAAAAAATACTGGGGTTACGACTCATTTCGACCGTTACAACGCGATATTATCGTATCGGTTATGCAAGGTGAAGACACCTTAGCACTTTTGCCTACAGGCGGCGGTAAGAGTATTTGCTTTCAATTGCCAGCAATAGCCAAAGATGGTGTTTGTTTTGTGTTTAGTCCACTCATTGCACTAATGAAAGACCAAGTAGATAACCTTACAAAACGGGGAATATCTGCAACAGCATTGCACAGTGGAATGAGTAGCCGAGAGATAGAGGCAGAAATGCAGAATACACTCAACGGTAAGTACAAGCTGGTCTACCTTAGTCCAGAGCGAGCTGCTACCAAGTTGTTTCGAAGTTATTTGATCAATATACCCGTCAGTTTTTTGGTGGTAGACGAGGCACATTGTATTTCACAATGGGGTCACCAGTTTAGGCCAGAGTACCTTAAACTGGGAGAACTGCGTGAAATTGTACCTGACGCTAGCTTTATTGCGGTAACGGCTACGGCAACAGAAGCCGTGGAAAAGGATATTATCAAATACTTAAAGTACACGAAAGAATATCAGTCCTACAAAAAGTCGTTTAGTCGGGATAATTTGAGTTATTTGGTTTTACAAGACCACAATAAACTGCGAAGAATTACAACGATACTATCTAAGATAAAAGGGACGAGCATTGTGTATGCAAATACGCGCAGAAAATGTGAAGAAATAGCTAAAAACTTGCAGTCTGAAGGGCTGTCCGCCATGTATTACCACGGCGGATTGGAGAATGAACGCAGAGCAACCATACAGCAAGACTGGATACAGAATAGGACCCGAGTAGTGGTTTGCACGAACGCTTTTGGTATGGGAATAGACAAGCCAGATGTACGCGCAGTTATACATTACGAAAGACCAGAAAGCCCAGAGGCGTATTACCAAGAAGCAGGACGAGCAGGTAGAGATGGATTGGCAGCATATTGCGTCCTTTTAGCTGATCATCTTGGGGCTAGCGAACAATGGACCAATTTTCCTACTGTACAGCAGCTAGAACACATATTGCAGTGCCTATACAATCACCATCAAGTAGCATTTACTGCGGGTAAGGGAGTGACATACCGATTTAATATAGTGGCATTTGCAGAGAATTTTAGTCTTGGTGTTTGGCAAGTTATAAATAGCTTGGGTGTACTGCACTCCATGGGATTTGTGAAACTTAATGAGCAGATTGTTCAAATGTCACGTGCTAAATTTATCGTAGAACAGGGAGAGCTCTATGCGTACCAAGTAAAAAATAGGGTGCAAGATATGTTCATTAAATTATTGCTAAGGTCTTACGGTGGTATGTTCGATCATTATGTGCCACTCCATTTCGGAGAGCTAGCAAAAAGACAAAGATGCAGTATTGGTGATGTAAAACGCGAGATAAATAAACTCCACACGGATGGCATAATAGACTTCATAGAAGGGCATGAAGGGAACTCACTAACCTACCTAGAGGCTCGTCCTACACAAGTGACTTTTGACAAAAAACAATACCTAACACTTCGCGATAGAGAAGAGTACCGCAAAGAGTATATCCTAGGGTATGAGAGCAGAACTGTATTGTGCAGAGAAAATTACCTTTTAAAATACTTTGGCGAAGAAAAAATTGAAACATGTGGAAAGTGTGATTTATGCCGTTTAGCTAAAAAGTCAGTGTTAGACAGTAGGGCACTAAGTAGTATCATCGACAAAATACAAGCATTGACAGTTGATAAAAATTTGGAATTAGCAGCAATAGTTTCGTCCTTTGGCACGTTCGAAGAGAAACAAATAATAACCGTTATCAAATGGTTGTTAGAAAATCAATACCTAATAAAAACTAATCAATTATACACTTGGAAAGTAAGCCAAGCGTGATAGCTACAGTCATTAATGATACGATATACGATCAACGTATGATTCGTATTTGTACATCATTATCTCAGAATCATGATGTGGCACTTTGGGGTAGAAAGAAATCGAATGAGGCCGTACCAGAACGAGTATTCTCTCAAAGACGCTTTTCTTTTCTGATAAACAGCGGTCCTTTCTTTTACCTTATTTATAACATACGTATCTTTTTTGCACTGCTGTTTGCCAAGGTAGACATTATACATGCAGTAGATCTTGACACGTTACCTGCCTGTTTTGCTGTGAGTAAGCTGCGTAGAAAGACGCTTGTGTATGACGCTCACGAATACTTTACAGAAATGCCAGAATTGGTTTCACGACCGAACAAACGGGCGGTATGGTTGAAAATAGAAGAAATGATTCTTCCCAGAGTGAAGCAAGGTATCACCGTTGGAAAAATGATAGCTAATGAGTACGAAACAAAATATAGCATACCCTTTACCGTAGTGAAAAATAGCCCGATTCTTCAAGAATTAGTATCTACAGAATCAACCGAAAAGTATCTTCTTTACCAAGGGGCACTCAATAAGGGTAGAGGACTAGAGGCACTAATTGGAGCTATGCCTTACGTCGATATAGTGCTAAAAATAGCGGGGAGTGGAGACTTAGACAATGAGTTAAAAGAGCTCGTAAAGGATTTAGGACTAGAAGATAAGGTTACTTTTTTAGGTATGTTAAAGCCATCTGAGTTGCCACCAATAACGGCTGGAGCCTTTGCAGGTATCAATGTTTCCGAAAACCTGGGGTTGAGCTATTACTACTCACTCAATAATAAGTTCTTTGACTATATTCACGCTGGACTACCCGCTATTACCAATCCATTTCCTGAGTATCAAGTTCTCAATAGTGTGCATAATTGTGCTGTATTTGCTAATGCAGAGTCCCATGATATCGCAAAGGCAGTCAATTTACTTTTGGATAATGCACTCCTGTATGGTAAATTGAAGAAAAACTGTTTACTTGCACGCAAAGAGTTGAATTGGAGTGCAGAAGAGAAGAAGCTATTAAAGTTATATGCAAACATTGTCTAGAAGAATACATGTAGTTGCTTTTGATGTGCCATATCCTGCCGATTATGGTGGAGTTATAGATATTTATCATAAGCTAGAAGCGCTGCATGCTCAAGGATTAGATATTATTCTGCATATGTATCATTATGGTAGGAAAAAGAATACGGAAAACTTGAGCAAGTTTTGCAGGAGTCTCCATTACTACAAACGCAGTACGTACAAGAATCCATTTATAGGCAGTTTGCCCTATATTGTAAACTCACGAGGTAGTGATGAGTTACTTTCTCGTTTGCAACGGGATAATGCTCCAATTCTATTTGAAGGATTGCATTGCACCTTTCACTTGTCAGCACCTTCGCTAAAACATAGATTTAAAGTAGTGCGTACACATAATATTGAGCACCACTACTACAAGCACTTAGAAAAATCTGAGATGCGCTACTTCAAAAAATATTTTTTTAGAATAGAAGCAGAGAAGCTACGCAAATATGAAAGCATACTAAAACATGCTAATCTTATTGCTGCAATAAGTCCCAATGATACCAAGCATTTTAGTAAAAAATATAAGAATACCATTTATTTACCCGCTTTTCATAGTAACAATGAGATGGTTTACCCTGGGCCTCAGGGAAACTACCTGCTATATCACGGTAATCTAGCCGTTCCGGAGAACTACACGGCTGCAATGGAACTTATTCAAAATGTCTTTAGTAAAATAGATGCGAAATGCATTATTGCGGGGAACCACCCACCCAAAGAGCTGCAATTGATTTGCAACAGGTTTGATAATATTGAAATCAAAACGGATTTGAGTACAGACGCTATTCATGATTTAATAGCAAACGCTCATATCAATGTACTGCATACCAACCAAAACACAGGCATAAAGCTAAAACTCCTCAATGCCTTGTATAAGGGAAGATTTGCTGTTGTTAATCCATTGATGGTAGAAGGAAGTGGCTTAGAAATACTCTGTTCTATTGGCCAGGGTTTTAATGCAATTAAGGCCAAGGTAGAAGAGTACATGCTGTTGGATTATTCAGAAGCATACTTTACAAAAAGAAAGGAAACGCTATCAGTGAAATTTAGTAACATAAGTGGTGCCCAAAAATTGATAGAGAATATTCCTTTCCCCAGTCAAAACACAGCGACACGACATACCGACGAAAAATTCAAAGAAGGTTTATCGCAATTATCCTCATTTATGGCTTACTTCTCTTTGTAATCTTTCGCTATTTAGTGAATAGGTCTACATTTGCACACTTATAAATTAATATGGAAAGAAGCTCCACCATTGGATACGTTTTAATACTTGCACTTTTTGCAGGTTTTTGGTACCTAAACAAAGATACCGCACAAGAATTAAAAGATACAGAAAATAGTACTGAACAGGTTGCTGATTCTGTGGGCACTACGTCATCGGACGACGCGTTGGTAGAGACCGATAATAACCCGATAAAAGACTCGTTGTCAAATAATTATACAATTGAAGAGAAAACCGTAACACTTTCAAATGATCTTTTCACAATTGATTTTACCAGTGTAGGTGGTGTCCCTAAGAAGGTTAACTTAAACACGTTTAATCGGTACGATTCAAGTGATCTTGTATTGTTTGAGAACAACCAGATGACACTTGGTTATAACATCCCTTTGGCCAACGGAACGATAATTAATACAAGCGATAAAGAATTCTCGGTAACCAATCAAACAGATTCTTCTGTAGAATTTACCACTGAGTTGGCTGGCATGGCCAATATGAAACAGGCGTATAACCTATCAAAAGGATCGTATGCTGTAGATTACAAAGTGACTTTTGAGAACATCAACACTGCTGTATCTCCAAATAACCGGTATGCTGAGTTGAATTGGAACGCAGCTATACAAGCACAAGAAAAGACGTTAAAAGACGAGCGTGTTGTTACGACAGTGTACTACAAATATGATACGGATGATGATGTAGATTACCTCAGTGAAACGAGTGACGACGACGATAAGTTGGAGGGAAGTGTAAAATGGATATCGTTCAAGCAAAAATTCTTTAACCAAACACTCATACATGATAACAAGTTTGAAGAAAGTGGGGCTCTCATTGCATCTGTAGAGACAGAGGGATCTGACTATGTGAAAGATCTTTCTGCTCAGATATTCATACCGCTAGAAGAAAACAGTGTTACAGAGGACATGACGCTGTACTACGGTCCCAATCATTATCCCACACTAAAAGCACAAGGGGTAGAATTACAAAAAATCGTACCGTTAGGTTGGGGAATTTTTGGCGCGGTAAATAAGCTTATTGTAATTCCAATATTCAATTGGTTAGATAATTATTTTTCTAATTATGGTTTGATTATCTTGTTACTCACGCTTATCATTAAATCTGCTCTGTTCTTCCCGATGTACAAAACGTATAAGAGTACGGCAAAAATGAGATTGCTAAAACCAGAGCTTGATGAGATAAAGGAGCGTACAGGTGATGATATGCAGAAAGCTCAGCAAGAGCAGATGAAGCTTTATAAGCAAGCAGGTGTGAGCCCCCTTGGTGGATGCCTACCTCAGCTTGTTCAGATGCCCATACTGTTTGCAATGTTCCGGTTTTTCCCAAGTAGCATAGAGCTAAGACAAGCCTCTTTATGGTGGGCAGATGATTTGAGTAGTTACGATAGTATTTATGACTTAGGGTTTGAAATTCCATTTTATGGAGACCATGTAAGTTTGTTTACATTGATGATGACGGCGGTCACAGTACTATATACGTATATGAATAGTCAGAATAGTGGTCAAATGGTAGGGCCAATGAAAACAGTCATGTATCTTATGCCTATCATGTTCTTAGGCTTTTTCAACAACTATGCTGCTGCATTATCGTTCTATTATTTCTTGTCTACGTGTATTACCGTTATTCAAAACTACGTGATCCGTAAATTTGTGATTGATGAAGACAAACTTCACAAACAAATACAAGAGATGTACCAAACGCATACCAAAAATCCGCAGCAAAGACTATAATGAGGTATATCAAGAGTTTGCAGCTGAAAAGGCTGAAGAACAATCTAGTAGATGTAGCCAATGCGGGGTGCCTTTTTGTCAAACGCATTGTCCA
>CAJXIQ010000078.1 GCA_913054375.1 uncultured Bacteroidota bacterium | reverse complement strand
ATAATACCAATAACTTGGGACCAAAGGTGAGACATTGCCTAGCAATCTCACTACCAATAGATCCGGCAGCTCCTGTAATTAGGATTACTTGACCTTTCAACTCTTTATTGATATTCGATTTGTTTAGCTTTATTGGTTCACGCTCAAGCAAATCCTGAATTCGGACAACAGTAATACTTTGCGGATTGAATTCTCCATTAATCCAAGCACTTACCGGTGGTATAGTTTTTACAACTATATTATGGCGGAGACATTTTTCTATTATTCTCTTCTTACGAAATACAGCTATCTCATTTATTGCAATTACAAGCTCTATATTAGTGTTGTCAACTATAAATTTTTCTAAATTGGTGTCTGAGTTGTGAATTTTCACACCCTCTACAGACTTTCCTTGTAACTTCAGGTTATCATCTAAGAAAGCAATTACCTTTCTGCTATATTTCGTATTTCGTTCAAAGGATCGTTTTGCAATAATACCTGCTTCTCCTGCGCCGTAGATAATGACCGATTTTTGTGCCATACCGTTCTTAAATGGAGCATATTGAGTGTAAAGCAGTTTAAAAGAAATTCTAAATGCCGACATTAAAAAGACTAAGATAAATGCATCAATAACAATGAAAGATGGCTTTAGTAAATGACTTCCAGATGCAGTGAAATACAAACCTTCAACAGTTAAGATAACGAGCGTACTAGCTGCTACTGCAAAAAATATGCGTACAGCATCTTGGGTGCTTGTATATTTTATAATACCTGTGTAGGACTTTGTCAGAATAAAAGCAAGAAATCTTATTGCTGAAACTATTAATAAGGGAAATAGATAATCTGTAATGGTAAAATTTGTGAATGTAAATACGTCTGTGATGAGAGAAGCTACTCCAAAAGAAAATGTAGCTAGGAGTAAATCGATTATGAGGACTACCCATCGGGGCGTATTGTTGTGTGCTACTCGTTTTATTTGATTTAACATAGTATACGTTGACCAATTTTTTCAAAGGTAATAGTTTGTGATTTAATTTTTTTGTCAAAAATGTCTGAGTAGTGTCACATTATGTGAATTTATATGTTTCTCAATTTTGCAAACTTGAGAACTAGGGTTTTTTCACCGTATTCATCAAAGGAAATGGTTGCTTTCTTATTGCCTACGTCCCCTTCTATTCGGACTACTTTGCCTATACCAAAGCGTTGATGCTCTACTTGCATACCTTCTGATATGTCGTCCATGGGTTCTGCTACAAAATCAGAAATAACGGGAGGCCTAATCACCCTTGGTTGATTTTGCTTTGCAATCGTTCTACGTAATCCCTCTCTATCTGTATTCGGGGATATTATTTTTCTATGTGCCCCGCCTATAGTTTGCTTAGCTGCAGTAACTGCTCTACGCTCCATCTGCAAAAATTTATTATCGATCTCATCAAGAAATCTGCTTGGCTCACAAGGCAGGAGACTACCAAACCTAAAGCGAGAAGTTGCAAATGACAACGTTAAATCATCTTCAGCGCGGGTGATAGCAACATAAAACAAACGTCGTTCTTCTTCTAAATCACTTCTACTCCCAAGGGACATTTGCGATGGAAAAAGATTCTCCTCTAGTCCAGATACAAAGACATTTTTGTACTCCAAACCTTTGCTTTGGTGTATTGTCATTAGCGAAACATTATCGTTATCGTCATCTTGCTTGTCTGCGTCTGTTAATAGGGCAATATCTTGTAAATAATTCCCCAATGTTTTTTCCATTTCGTTGGTGTCGTCCTCCGTGAATTCTTTTATACCGTTCAGTAGCTCGACTACATTTTCGTATTTACTTATTCCTTCAATGGTTTTGTCTTCATTTAGTGTTTTGAGTAGCTGGGTAGACCGTGATACATGCATTGCAATATCGTACGCACTTGTTGTCTCATTCATTACGATAAAACTCTGTATCATCGTTACAAAATTCCTAAACTTTGGAATTGCATTTTTTAGTTGCGGATAGAGGTGGGCATTGCATATTACTTCCCATAGGCTCTTGTCTTCTTGGGAGGCTGTTACTGTTATTCTTTCGAGAGAGGTTTTGCCTATACCTCTGGCGGGGTAGTTCACTATTCTTTTTAGTGCTTGCTCATCATTTTGGTTTATGATTAGTCGTAGGTAGGCTATGATATCTTTTACCTCTTTACGCTGGTAAAAACTTGTGCCACCATAAATTCGATATGGTATATTAAGTTTTCGGAGAGCTTCCTCTAGACTACGGGATTGGCTATTGGTCCTATAGAGAATAGCGAAATCGCTATTCGTTTTTTGCTCTGTCATCTTTGTTTCAAAGATATTTTGAGCAATTAACTTGCCTTCCTCATTGTCGGTTACCGCTCGTATTACTTTTATCTTATTGCCCTCCTTGTTTGCCGTCCATACTTTTTTCTCCAGTTGATCCTTATTTTTAGCTATGACACTATTGGCTGCATTGACTATAGTATCACTCGAACGGTAATTTTGCTCGAGTTTAAATACTTTGAGATCCGGATAGTCCTTTTCAAAGTTTAAAATGTTTTTGATGGTAGCTCCTCTGAAAGAATAAATGCTTTGGGCGTCATCTCCAACTACACAAATATTTTCAAAGACACTTGCTAGTTTTTTTACAATCATGTACTGGCAGTGGTTTGTGTCTTGGTACTCGTCTACCATTACATACTTAAACTTATGCTGGTACTTGTTCAAGACGTCTGGGAAATTATTCAGCAACTTAAATGTATTGAGCAGTAAGTCGTCAAAATCCATGGCTCCTGCTTTGAAGCAGCGTTTGGCGTATTCTAAGTAAATAGCATGTATTTTGCCTCTTCCTGTGGTCTCGTCGTATGCTATTAGTTCTCCTTGTTTGTGGTATACATGTGCCTGTATGAGGTTATTTTTTGCACTACTTATTCTGGAGAGGACATAATTGGCTTTGTACACCTTGTCATCCAAGTTCATTTCCTTGACTATCGCCTTAATAAGACTTTTGCTGTCATCAGAATCGTAGATTGTAAAGTTTCGTGGGTATCCTATTTTTTCACCTTCTATACGGAGTATTTTTGCAAAAACAGAGTGAAAAGTCCCCATCCATATATTTCTGGCTTCGAGACCTACAACTGATTCTATTCTGTTTCTCATTTCTTTAGCAGCCTTATTTGTAAAGGTGAGCGAGAGTATGTTGAACGCATCTATCCCGGTGTGTATGAGATGGGCTATACGATAAGTAAGCACTCTCGTTTTGCCAGACCCCGCACCAGCTATAATCATAACGGGTCCTGTGGTTTGTAATACAGCGGCTTTTTGTTCTGAATTTAAGGAATCTAAGTAAGGTGCGTTATTCATTGTTTGAGTAGGCCCATTACGTTATGGGCGATGCGAAAATCGTAATATATGGCGGGTAGTTTATGCGTCTTAACAAACATTTTTTCACAACTTAGTAAGTTTTTATACCATTGTACTAAAATATGAAAGTAATCACTACCGATATAGAAGGGTTGTTAATCATTGAACCGACAGTTTTTGGTGACGAACGGGGTTATTTTTATGAAAGTTTTCGCTCAGATGTACTTCAAGATTATGGATTACAGCTTGATTTTGTGCAAGACAATCAGTCATACAGCCACAAAGGAATTCTGAGAGGATTGCACTTTCAGAATCATCCACATGCCCAAGGTAAACTTGTGCGTGTAATCAATGGAGCTGTACTGGACGTTGCTGTAGATATTCGCAAAGAATCTAAAACCTATGGAAAACATGTGAGTGTGAGACTAGATGGAGATAATAAGCGTATGCTCTACGTGCCGCCCGGTTTTGCGCACGGATTTGTGACGTTAGAAGACCATACACTCTTTTTATATAAATGTACTAATTACTACCAAAAGGATTCAGAAGGGTCGTTTAGATGGAATTCGCCAGAACTGGCAATTGACTGGGGTATCGAGAATCCGATTCTATCGTCAAAAGATGTTGAAGCACCGCTATTTTCTGAGTTTGTTTCGCCATTCTGAATATGACTTCAGCAAAAAGTTGCGGATATTGTAGCTTTTTGTTTTGCGTGTGCGTTCAGGTTCTGCACATTTAATCGTAACCCAATTTCTATTTTACTTTATTGGGGCATGAGCAAAGAAAATTAAGAAGCCTGTGATGTTTGCAAAAATCACTTGGGCCTGCAGCAAGACTGCCGTGAAGTTTTGCTATGTGTAAAATTTAAACCTTAAATGACTCAATCATTCCAAAGAATAGAACAATGCGGTTTTCAATTGGATAGTGCTGGAGCTACTATTTAGTTACTTACCTTACCTTAAGAAGACTTCTTGTTTGCTGCACAAAACCATTTTGATATCGGCAGTAATATGTTCCGCTGGGTAATTGGGAGGCATCAAATAAAACCTCGTGACTTCCTTTGGGAATATCAGACTGAACGAGTTGTCGAACTTCACGGCCATGTGTATCTAGTATGGTGATATTTACGGCTCCTCCATCTGAGAAATATTTTACTGTTGTTTGAGCACCAAAGGGATTGGGATAATTGGTAATGTATGCTTCTCCTGCATGTTGTCTTTTTATTCTGTCAGCGGATGCCGTAGAGCAAGCATTTTGTAGCAAGTCCATTTTTTCAAAATCATGAAGAAGAACACTATCTGATGTTGTTTTATCTAAGCAGAACCAATCCTGAAGTATTGTACTATAGATATCCCTAAAATCGGTTTGCATTTCAAGATTATCTTTTGCAGTAGCTTCTTCGGGTATGGTAGGGTTAGTGCCGGTCATCCCTCCCTTTACTTTGCTACCAAACATAAAGAGTGGAGCAGAACTTCCGTGGTCGGTACCCGTACTGGCATTACTTATTATTCTACGGCCAAATTCACTGAATGTCATACCCAGGACTTTATGGTCAATTTTGAGTTTTTCGATATCATCTTGAAAAGCATTTATGGCCTCAGAGACTGTCTCTAACAGAAAAGCATGATTCCCAGTTTCATTACTATCTACCGGGTCTACTTGATTTGCGTGTGTGTCAAAACCGCCAAGGGATACAACGTATACACGCGTCTTCAGTCCCCCAGCTATAAGTTGAGCAACTATTTTTAGTTGGTCTGCTAGGCGATTGCCGTCTGGGTATAGATCTGATAGATTTTCTGCTTTCTCTGCGGCAGATTTTATTTTCACACTGTACTCATTGGTTTGCCGTGCAACCGTACGCACATAGTCTAGTTCTTTACCGGCCCATGAGTCAGGAGCGTCCGGGTAGTTTCCCGTAAGCAATTGGTAGTAGTTGTCTGGATTGCTAATTGCAAACCCCATATTAACGGCGACTCCTTGGCATACTTGTGATACCACACTACCAATTTGTATGGCCAGAGGGTCTTCCATATCATCATTTGGGAATCCATTGGGATAGTTTGGCCATTCTTCGCTTAGGTATCGGCCTATCCATCCACTTTCGAGGATTTCATCAGAATTGGCGCCAGTCATCCATATATCGGTACTTCTGAAATGCGAATAGTTCTGGTTTGGATAGCCAACAGATTGCATGATACGTAGTTTACCTTCATCATACATATTCTTCATTTTAGACATGCTCGGGTGGATCCCTGTACCGTCTAATCCCTCCAATGGCAGCACCTTGTTTTCAGGTATAAAAACATCTGGGCGAGCTGTTGTTAGGTTTGCATATTGGTCTAACGGTATTAGGGTGTTAAGCCCGTCATTTCCTCCATTTAATTGCACCAGCACTAGCACATTATCTGTGGCCGTAAAATCTTCATTTTCTGCACCCATTAATTTGCCATATGCTCGGACGGGTTGTCCGTTCATCGCAAACGGCAACAAAGACATAGGAGCTACTCGTTTTAAAAAATCTCTTCTTTTCATATTGTATTGGGTTTACGATAGTTGGTACTCACCAAGGTTCATTAAGTATTTGAGCAAGAATAAAATACGTTGCGATACGACTCTTTTCTTAGATTCATTGTTTCTATCATTGATATATGCAGTCCAGGCATCGCTCCAGTAGTGGTCTTCAAGCTGTCCAGATAGAAGTATAGTCTTCATATACGCTTTTTGATTTTCTTCTGCCGGGAGTGTGTGCAGTAACACCAATAGGTCGTCAATAAAAGCTGAGGGGTTCGTTACAGAATCAAATGATTCAGCAAAATTTACAGCATCTATTTTAAGACTATAACCGGTGTAATTGTATCCGTTGGTGGTTAATCTGTCTGTTAGTGTATTTCTTTTTGGCAGTGTGTCGCTATTTATCCAAAGCTCATGATATTGTGGTATTTGGTAGTAAGCTGGCCACCCAGCAACGCTTGGTGGATCTGCAAGTTCTTGCTGCAAAAGAGTAGAGAAAGAAGCGAAATTTCCCCAGGCATTGTATTGTTCTACAAAATCTGTACTTCCAGGTAATGAAATGTTGTAAGTACGGCAGAGGCCATGAGTAAAAGACGCAGGACTCTTTATTAAAGCTCCGCGATTTGCCAGATCAAAAAAGTGTTCACTTTCCAATAGAGCTTTTAAAACGGGCTTAATCTCATAATTACCATTTCTAAATATAGTTGCCAATGGTGTTATGACATTTGCCTCCGTTGCTTCATCTATATCATAGTATACGAACCATCGATACAACTTTCTCACAATGTGTTTGGCCACTTCGTTTTGTGCCATTATCATATCTAGCAGTGCATCTAGTTCTTGCTCTCCAGCATTTGCCCCTGTTTGTCCGGTCACAATTGTGTTGTTATAAAAACTGGAAAACTGTTTGTCTGTAGAGTCATGTCTATTTTCTTGAAAGTAGACATTGCCGTTTTGTTTATTTATTCTCCAGCCTGTAAGAATTTTAGCTCCAGCGATCACATCGTTTTCTGTGTAGTTGCTTTCAGGGCCTTTGCCCAGGGTAAATAACTCTTGTAATTCGCGAGAATAATTCTCATCTGGTGCCGCACTTGTATTTCTCTCTCCATTCAGAAAAATAAGCATTGCAGGGTCCAAAGTCATTTCTTTGACTAGGCTCTTGAAGTTTTTCAGACAATTATTTCTAAGTTTAGCATTATTCTGGTATCCAAAATTTCCCCAGTTAATGACATCTGCTTGCGTAGAAAAGTGATTGTGCCAAAAAAGTACCATCTGCTCACGAATACTTCGATCGTGGTTAATAATTTGCCCAGACCACCACATTTTGTAAGAACGCATGCGCAGGTTATTCAATTGGCTATTGTAGTCGTTTACCCAGGTGCTCCCTGCAGGAATATTCGGATCTGCTGATCTATCGTTATAGTTGTTTATTGGAGGAGCAGGCGGAGTGTAATCTATCGTAAGGATATTGTCCACGGCTTGCGCCAAAGTTATTCCTTTAAAAAAAGCAATGTCTTCTTTTACCACACCAAAATGTACCCTTCTTAACAAGTGGAGTACAGCTGCATTATCCCATGGTCCAACATAAGATGCTATACCGGAGTTCGTTCTTGCTTTTGCCATTGTTGCCATATTATTACTGTATTATCTATTTTCGGCACATTAGGCTGCGCCAATTCCCTAACCTAATCTACTCCATAATTTTAGTCCAGTTGGCCTAATAACACCACTATTTAACGCAGCTTTATTGAGCAAAATCGTTTATGGTCGTGCAAATTAAGGCCCTAAATATACTGCTTTTAATTGAAATTCTAAAGTGAAGCTGCCATTTGCATGAGATACCCACAGATAAGTGCGCCGTATGTGCCTAGTGCATAGCCAAGTACAGCAAGCAAAACACCAATGGGTGCAAGTGAGGGATGAAATGCTGCAGCTACTACCGGTGCAGAGGCCGCACCGCCTATATTTGCTTTGCTCCCAACGGCAAGATAGAAGAATGGTGCTTTTATTATTTTAGCCATTATTACCAGGAGTATCACATGGACTAGCATCCAAGTAAGGCCCACTAAAAATATGGCAGGATTATCAAATATGGCAAGGACATCCATCTTCATACCAATGGTGGCTACAAGAATATATATGAAAATGCCTCCAATTTTAGATGCCCCGGCACCCTCGTAATTTCTTAGTGTGGTAAAACTAAATACGATGCCTAGTGCAGTAGCTATAACAATGAGCCAGAAAAAGCTTGAACCCAAACTAAAAGTTTTAGCTAGGTATGGCCAATGCGATTTGATGAGCGGCGCTAAAACATCTGCCCCAAGGTGGGCTAGTCCTGTTGCCCCGAAGGCTAAGCCAAGAATAATTATGATATCTGTAAAACTAGCTGTGCGAGCTATACGTAGACTGAATTCTTGCATTTGATTTTTAAGCTTGTTCACGGCTGAGGTATCTGCCTTAAAAAATGTATCTATTTTATCTGCCTTGCCTACCCCAAGTAGTAAAAAGAACATCCAGACCTCTGCAACAATAATATCAACAGTGATCATCATAGAGTACATGCTTCCAGATATCAAGTTGCTATCTCCGTCTTTAAAAATCTCATACATGGCAGCTTGGTTTGCTCCACCGCCAATCCAGCTACCAGCAACTGTAGTCATTCCTCTCCATACTTCGTTTGGGGATAAACCTCCAACTACATCTGGAGCAACGTATGAAAAGAGTAGAATAGCCAATGGTCCGCCGATGATAACACCAACTGTTCCTGTGATAAACATTAATAGAGCTTTATAGCCAAGATTAAACACTTCTTTTAAATTTATGCTTAAGGTAAGTAGTACCAAACTAG
>CAJXIQ010000077.1 GCA_913054375.1 uncultured Bacteroidota bacterium | reverse complement strand
AGCACAGTGATGTTGTTTTTCTAATGTGTAACCTAAATGTTTTTTAGCCACAAGTGCTCGTGTACCTTCTGCACTAAGTACAATTTTAGCGTTTATTGTACAATCATCGCATTTTACCTCTACCCCATCTTTGTAAATATTGACGTCTTTCACTTCCGCATTCTGAAGTACATTAGCATATTGAATATCCAACTTTTGAAAAAGCCAATAGTCGAAGTCTAGACGCTTGCTGATAAATCCTGGACTATGTTCTGCATCACTGGGCTTATGCTTAAACGGTATTCCAATCTCATTTCCATCTGGAGCAGAAAACAGTACTCCCCAACTAGGCATATAAGCGTCTGAGAACTCTTTGAGCTCATTTACCCACTCAGGATTAAGCTTTTTTAGTTGATTTACTACTTTCCCACTCAATGCATCACCACATACTTTATCACGTGGGTAGGTCTCTTTCTCTACGATGACATGTGGTATTCCAAATTTTGCTAAGTATAAAGATGCACTGCACCCTGCTGGTCCAGCACCTATAATAACAACTTCAGTATCTATTTGCTCGTGTAGCTGCATCTGTGCCGCCGCAAAATAAACCTAGCAGATCAACATTACCCTATTTACTGATTATCAATTTTTGTGTAGTGTAAAAACAAGTCTCACTCTTAAGGTGAACGAAATAAGCTCCATTGCCCATAGTCTCGTCTAACAAGATGGATTGACCGGACAGTGCTTTACCATGCAAGACTACCTTACCAGAAAGATGATATATTTCGTAGGAGAATGGCTCATTATTTTTGGTAAGAACAGTAACGGATGACTGAGCAGGATTAGGAGCAAGGACAAATTCTCCGTATTGCATCGTAGCTTTCTGTACGCTATTCGAAGCTCGTTTATTTCCTTTGAGATAGCCGATCCCACCTCTGCTGTTCCCAACCAACAAGTCGCTTATACCGTCACCATTGATGTCTGCAGCTGCCGGAATCGTTTTGGCTCCGTAGTCAAGACTATATGAATCCATAGTAAAATCGAGTACCATAAAGTCTTTTTCCTCTGCAAAAGAGGAGGCTAAGTCAGTGGGAATCTCGAAGATTCTTACAACACCTTCTTCTGTGCCCACGCTAATGCCTATACTGTTCTCTGACCACTGTATTATTTGTGGAGCAGCATTACCATAAGGAGCAGGTATAAGCGTATCTCCCAGTGTACCGTCTGGATTGATCTTACTCACAAGTATCATTTCATTCACAGCAATATCCCCAAATTCCTCGCTAACAAGCCTAAAAGAAGGAACATTTGGAGTTCCTTCATTGGTGTAGTAAGCGATTTTACCCGAGTATGATCCAAGAAGAAGGTCTTGGAGACCATCATCGTTCAGGTCATAAAAGCAGGGAGCAGCATTTCCAATTGATTCCACATTTCCAAAGTTTTCAGTGGTGAGAGTCAGAACAGGATTTGTTGGTGTTCCACTATTTACAAACTCCGCAATACTGCCATCACTTTTGCCCAAGTATAAATCCAAGTCACCGTCTCCATCCAAGTCAGCAAATGCCGGCCTTAACCCACTATAATAACTCAAAGATAAAGCAAGGTAATCCGTTGTAATAAGTTTAAATATCGGTTCTGTTCTATCTCCAATATTTTGAAAATACACCAATCTATCACTTGTGTCTCCCGTGAGGTAGTGATCCCCATTTGTAGCAAGTATTAAATCTTTGTCTCCATCTCCATCTAAGTCTCCGAGGGCTGGAGCTGTATGAGAACCAAAATCAATCATTTCTCCAACTAAGAAATTATTTTGCTGAAAGTTAAAGGATGGATTATCGGTCTTTCCATCGTTAATGAAAAGTAAGCAGTTACTTGTTTCTCGTATTGGATAAGATGTTTTATCACCTTCGTTCGTCGATAATATTAAATCTAACTCCCCATCTAAATCTACATCTACGTAAGACATATTAGGTGCTATTGGCACCTGGTCATTTATGGTACTGCTAAAATAATTTGTATCTATCTCGGTAAATGTATCTTTATAAAAGTTTAACTCTACTCGCTCATTGTGGAAATAGTAAATCGGCGTATTTTCCTTTTCAGAATTTCCGTAAAACAGGTCCATATCACCGTCTTCATCACTATCAAAAAACAATAATGTCTTGGATGAGGCATGTTTCTTTTTGTATGCTTCGTAGAAAAAACATGAAGCATTGGTAATCATATCACCACTCTTTTCATCAATTCCACCATAACACTTATCTACAGTTTCAAATTTTAAATCACTGAGCGGAAGGTCATTATCTGCAGAAATACTCCGTATTAGCATCATCTGAGAGCCATTCAAATTTAAATTAGTTACATAGTCTAAATCTTCATCCCCATCTAGATCTACTATGGCAGGTTGACATCCACCTATGTGTGTAAAGGTACGCTCTGTGTAATTCCCCGTAGCATCTGGACTAACATTGTCTTGGGTAAATTGATTACCCATACTGCTGAAAGTAATTTCTGCCGTAGACACATTTTTATAAATATAAACTCCACGATCTTTTCCAGTGGAAAACGTCCATAGATCTGGCTTGCCATCGTCATCATAATCAGCTAATCGCATAAACTCTTCTCCGATGGGAAAAGCACCTTCGTACTCGGGAGCATACCTATACTTTATTTCATTGCCCGCAGTTTCTGATAGAAATGCCAATATTTTATTTCCTTCTTTATCAAAAGCAAACAAATCTTGTTTACCGTCATTATTGAAATCTATATTGGAAAATTGAGGTTGATTAAGGCCACCAGTTAGTGCTAATGTGTAGACCTCTCCGTTTGTTTTTTGAAAAACTAAATCGCTAGAAATTTCGAACAATTGGGCACATGATGACAATGCAGAAAAGCAAATAATAGACAGTGCAACTAAATTTTTCATAAACTTGTTTTTAAACAGACAACTAATATACCAAATTTGTTGCACTCATATAAAAAATAATCCGTGGAATTACAGTCATTTTATACTCTTTTCGTCCAATGCAATTTTAAATTTACAACAGATAGCCGCGCTATTACCGATGGGTGTATATTTTTTGCTTTAAGAGGGGATCATTTCAATGGTAACACCTTTGCACTTCAAGCTCTTGAACAAGGTGCACTATTTGCTGTCGTCGATGAAAATGTAAGTGAAGATGAACGATGCATTCTTGTACAAGACGTTCTTTTATTCATGCAAAAACTTGCTTCATTTCATAGAAAATGTTTTGACATACCTGTACTTGCCATATGCGGTAGTAACGGAAAAACAACAACCAAGAACCTCATTTACAACGTACTCGCCAAAAAATACAAAACACATTGTACACAAGGCAACTTCAACAACCACATTGGCGTCCCACTCACGCTATTGCAAATGCCGCAAGACACAGAAGTTGCTATTATAGAATTAGGAACCAACAGCCCAGGGGAAATTAAGGAACTGTGTACAATAGCTGACCCAAACTATGGATTGATAACCAACATAGGAAAGGAGCATTTGGAGGGATTTGGCACGTTGGAGGCTGTAGCTAAGGAAGAAAGTGAAATTTACCATTACCTACTTAACCATAGTGGTTCTGCTTTTATTAATTCAGATGATGAATGGCTCACCCGCATGAGTAGAAGAATTGAACAGAAAATAAATTTTTCAAAGCGAGACTGTATAATATCAGCATTGGTTCCAGCCATAGCGTTTACTTATAAATCTGTAGCATTTACTTCTCCGCTTATGGGAGATTACAATTTAGATAATATCCTTACAGCTATAGCCATCGGCGAACACTTAAACGTTGGTATAGAGGATATTAGAGATGCCATAGTCGCCTATCAACCAGACAATAATCGGTCACAATTGCTAAAAAAAGGAAGCAATACTCTATTGCTTGATGCATACAATGCAAATCCTAGTAGCATGCAGGTAGCCATTCGCAATTTTGCTAAAATGCCCCAAAAAGATAAAGTGCTTATCCTTGGAGATATGTTTGAAATGGGACCCACTGCAAATCAAGAACATGATGAGCTGCTGCAATGGGCTTCTAATTTTGGATTTGCCAAAATATATACGCTAGGAGACCACTTCGCTGCTATCTCTAGCAATAGTGGATGTATAACTTCGGCTACTATGGAAGAGCTCGGAACACAAATTAAGGACGCTAATTATCAGAATACAGCCTTCTTGATAAAAGGAAGCAGAGGCATGAAAATGGAGCGTGTATTGGATTTCATTTGACAGATATGCAAAAAGAATCGGCAGATTAAAAAACAAGGTAGTCTCTTAAGTCCAATTTAGGCAATGCTACACTAGGTGAATACTAAAACGGATAAGAACACCTGCTTATCATACACTCATTACCCCTTTAGCAGCTCTTTACTTTGCTCTACAGCATGTTCCGTAAGATTATCACCACTTATCATTTTTGCTATCTCATTGATACGTTCGTCTCCTTTGAGTTTTCGTACTTGTGTCTCCACTGTTTCGGAATTTTCTGACTTATAAACAAAAAGATGATTTGCTCCCAAAGATGCTATTTGAGGCAAATGCGTTATGACTATTACTTGCTGGCTATCAGACATTTGCTTCATCATCCCTCCTACTTTTCGAGCGATTTCACCACTTACTCCAGTATCTATTTCATCGTAAATACTACTAGGCATTTTCACAAAGTCTGCCAACACACTTTTCAAACTAAGGTTGATACGAGCGAGCTCTCCTCCGGAGGCCGCTTTTTTCAAAGCAGTAAACGTATTTCCTTTATCTGAGCTTAATTTTAATGTGAGTTCATTGCATCCAAACGCATTTAACTCACTCGTTTCCCGAATATCGTATTTAATGCGCGAATGCTGCATACCAAGCTGTGCAAGTAAATCATCAATACTTTGTTCTATGACGGAAGCCTGTTTTACCCGTTTGTTATTCAGTCTCTGGGCAACAACACGTAAATCTATTTGCTGTTTTGCTATACTCTCTTTGCGTTTAGCTATTTCTCCACTCATATTCTCGGTTTCACCCAATTTATCATTCAAGGAATTTCTCAATGCTATCAGTTCAGCTACATCTGTGACCCGATGTTTTGATTTTAAATTAAACACCTGCCCCATTTTATCGTTTACCTCTGTAAGCCTTTCTGGATTCACTTCTATTGCTTCTGCAGACTGGTCAATTTCACTAGCAACGTCTTGCATCTCAATAATAACGGAGTTAATACGCTCGGTGAGACTTTCTGTAAGCGATGTTCTCTGGCCTTTTAGTGAATTTCTCAATTCCTGCAATTGAGCCATAATTGTATACTCTGAGCCACTCAATAATTGAGCCGCACCATTAAATGTGCTAATGAGATCCTCCGCATTTTCTAAAAGTTCCTGTTCATCGTTCAATGCAAGTTCATCTATACTTTCCAAATCAGCCGTGACTAACTCATCCAATAAAAATTGATTAAAATCTGCTTCTTTCGCAAATTCAGCCTCTTTTTCTTTGAGTTGCTCTAATTCTACTTGTTCTTTTTGCCATGTGCTAAGAGCTCTTGAGTAATTTCGCTGCTCATCTAAGCAACCCGCCATTACATCTAAACTGTAGTATTGAAAGCCCGCTTTAAATAATTGTAAATTGTCATGCTGTGAGTGAATCTCAATTAAACGAGAGCCGAGCTCGTTGAGTGTAGCCAGAGTTACGGGAGTATCATTGATAAATGAACGACTCTTACCATTGCTAGCAATCTCTCTACGAAATATAGTCTGCACCTCATAGTCTAAGTCATGCTTATCATAGATATGCTCTAAACTATACCCTTGCACATCAAAAGTGGCTTCTATGACACATTTCTTCTCTTTGTTACGCAGTGACGAAATATCCGCACGCTTGCCCAATGCAAGGCCTAGAGCACCTATTAGTATGGACTTACCTGCACCTGTTTCTCCCGTGATGATATTCATTCCTTTATCGAAATACATATCTACATCCGTGATTAATGCATAGTTTTTTACGTTCAGGCTCAGTAACATTATAGCGACAAAAGTAGAACAATATTATCATACATTTAGATAATTATATTATCACAAAATATACATCCATTAACCTTCTTGACACTGCTGTATAAACTAATTATTTTTCTTCCTTAGCCCGCAATGACACAACGATGGTTAGGTCGAAATAAATCTCAATCAAGTACGAATCTGCTTGCATTCAATGCAGAGCAAAAGCAATACACAATAAATCTTGTTGTATTCTCAAAAGCATTGCCGCGCAATATAGATGCTATTCCGCCCTACATTTCTTAAATTTGCTGTACGAAATGATCAATAACAGACCTTTAATACTCATCAGTAATGACGATGGCATAACCGCACCGGGTATACTTGCTACGGTAGAAGTAATGAAAACGTTTGGCGATGTAGTGGTGGTAGCTCCTGACAGCCCTCAGAGTGCCATGGGACACGCTATAAGCATAAACAAACCTCTCCGATTGGTAAAAAACAATCAGTTTGGTCCAGATGTAGTGAGTTATCAGTGTAGTGGCACACCAGCTGATTGTGTAAAAATGGCCGTAGACAAGGTATTAGACCGCAAACCAGACTTGCTTGTAAGTGGTATAAACCATGGTAGCAATGCGAGTATAAACGTGCTGTACAGTGGCACAATGAGTGCAGCTATGGAAGGTGCTATTGAGGGCATGACAGCCATAGGCTTTTCGCTTACCGATTTTAGTTGGGATGCAGATTTTTCTGCTAGCAAGGTATATATGCAAAAAATTGTAGCACAAGTATTGGCCAACGGACTATCAGAGGGCACACTTCTCAGTGTTAATATTCCTGATATACCCGAAAGCGAAATAAAGGGCATTAAAATATGCCGCCAAGCAAGAGCTAAGTGGGAAGAAGATTTTGTACAACGAAAAGATCCGCACGGTAAAGAGTACTATTGGATGACAGGAAAATTCCTTAATTTAGATAAAGGTGAAGATACCGATGAATGGGCTTTGGCTCATAACTATGTATCAGTAGTGCCGGTGCAGTTTGACCTCACCGCACATCACTCCATGCAACGCCTTAATACATGGCAATTTTAAGCGTGCCATGAAGAACCTAAAATGGGATACTATAGCGACTGGTTTTTTAATAGGCATCATTTGCCCGATTGCTGTGCTGTACGGTATGAATGTATTCAATTTTCCGGAATTGAGCTATAGCTTGTTTATACGCACAGGATTTGAAACAGGTAGCCTAAGCCCTTACATAAAAATGGCAGCTCTATTTAATCTAGCCCCATTCTTTTTGCTCATTAATACAAACCGGTACCGAACATGTCAAGGAATTGTTTTTGCCACCATATTTGTCGGTTTATTTGTTGTCTATTTCACCTTAATGTAACGCTGTGAAATACTACATTATATCGGGGGAAACATCGGGAGATAATCATGCTGCACGTGTAATAAGTGAGTTAAAAAAGAGAGATGCCCACGCTGTCTTTAGAGGTATGGGTGGAGACCAAAGTGCCGCTGCTGGCCAAGAGCTCATCATTCACCAAAAAGAGATGGCGATAATGGGGTTTGTTGAGATAATTTCTAGCCTGATCAAAATAGTACGCAACCTCAAAAAAGTAAAAGAAGATATTGGCCAGTGGCAACCCGACATTGTGCTACTTATTGATTATCCGGGCTTCAACTTTAAGATAGCCAAGTATGCTCATGGTCTTCGGATACCTGTACACTATTATATAGCACCCAAGGTTTGGGCATGGAAGGAAGGCCGGATCAAACGGATAAAAAGGTACGTAGATAGGCTATATACGATACTCCCATTTGAGACAGAATACTTTGCTAAGCACGACGTGGAAGCGACCTACGTAGGCAATCCGAGTAAAGAAACGGTAGACGAATACCTCGCAAACAACCCATTGCAGAAAGAAAAAAAACGAATAGCTCTGCTGCCAGGAAGCAGGAAACAGGAGATAAATACCTCATTACCTATCATGCTAAGTGCAATGAAAAACTTTGCGGACTACGAACTAATCGTAGCACAAGCACCTGGTTTTAATGATGCCTTTTACCATGCATTTGATCCAAAGTTAAAACTTATAAAAAACGATATGTATGGTGTACTTGCTCAAAGCAATGCTGCCCTAGTAACGAGTGGTACAGCCACACTAGAAACAGCCCTTATGCAAGTGCCTCAAGTGGTTTGCTACAAGATGAATAAACTGAGTTACCGTATAGGTAGAATAATCATAAAACTAGATTATATATCTCTTGTAAATCTCATCCTAAACAAGCCCTGTGTAACCGAGCTCATACAGCAGGATTTTAATGCCGATCGAATAACGAATGAACTCTCTGCCATACTGCACAACCCCGTGACACAAACAAGGATAAAAAAAGAATACGCAGAGCTACATACTAGAATAGGAACGAGTCATCCTTCCGTAGAAGTAGCAGAATATATTTGGAAAAGTATTTCGTAGCGTCTCTACGCATATCAATCAAACTTTAATGCATACCAAAAATCGTACTCAACCACCTGCTGAATAGTAGTGGTGGTGTGTGTGCTAGATTTCAATCCTCCATAATATAGACGTTAGGCGTTGTTATGGTTTGCTTACAATTTTGGAATTCTATATCCCTTATCTACAAGAGTAGAAATTATACCAATTCATCAGATAAATCTCAAAAAGATAATCCATATTGCCATCTACAACAGTAGAAATTCTATGATCTATTTTAAGGGAAATCCTCTAGCTGGCGCTTACTGTAATCTACAACAGTAGAAATTCAACAGTTCGTGTACACATTGCATACACACTAATCATGAATAGATCTACGATAGTAGAAATTTAACAATTTGTGTAGATATTCTCCGTGAGATTTCTACTTTTAGTTT
>CAJXIQ010000076.1 GCA_913054375.1 uncultured Bacteroidota bacterium | reverse complement strand
ATTAAGTGTAAGTGTGTTATTACCTCCATCCACATTATTGAATGTGTATGAATTTACTACTTGACCCATAGCGTTTGTAAGAGAAACATTAACATCTGAATTTCTAGAGAGACTAAGAGATACATTGGTTACTCCGTTTGTAGGATTCGGAGAAACGGAAGCATTGATGGTGCTAGCAACATCTTTTACTCCTAGTTTTGTTTCTTGTGCATAGGAAGATTGCAATACTTTTTTAGTTGCATTATCTTGTACCCAAACAAGAACTTTTAAACTACTAAAGTCTTCTATATCATGATTTGTATTGATGTTAACCCAATTGGCAGATTGTCCATCAGCAGCAAGTTCGTACTCACCTTTAAAATCGACTTGATACGATTTAGTAGTTGCAGTACCTGAAACTAAGTTCACAGATTCTCCATTAACTGGAGACATAAATCGTTTAAAAACTTGTAAGAATTCAGTCTCTCCATTTGACTTGATATTGTTCTCATTGAATATTTCAAAAACAGCAGCATATATACTTACATTACTAATGTCTGCAAGTGGATTAATATTTACAGTAGTCACTACTGATTGTCCCCATTTGTCAAAAGTTGCATTTATATCAACAATACTAAAAACGCCCAAAGCGTCATCGTGGAGACTAGAAGTGAATCCATTGGCATTTCCATCCCACTCACCATCAATTTCCATACGTGGAATTGAATTAACGCCGTAGTATGACCTTCTGGCTACTGATTGAGATGATGCATAAGGATCACCAGATCCTGGGAAGTTTTGCTGGTATTTGATGTACGTACACTCTTCTTCACGAGCACCATCTACAATACCATGGAAGTTAGCATTACCTGGGGTACACGGTCCGCAAGTAGAAGATGTGAATATTTCATATAACGGAACACGTTGTACCGCTTCAGCTAATACTGTAATATCTTGATCTACAGCATTGTTGTTTGCCAGGTTCTCATCGACTTCTCCATTCGGATTAGAAGCTGTGATAGTGACCGTATAAGTTCTTGCAGTGGCAGGAGTCCAAGTAGTAGACTGAGCAACAGAAACAATGGCTCCTGGTGCAATACTAGTGGTAACATTATCTGTTATTGCAGCTCCTCCGTCGATAGAGTAGGTTAAATCTAGCGAAGTTATTGTCTCACTACCAAGATTTCTTACCAACGCATTCAATGGAACTGAACCAGCAGTAAGGACTGCTTGAGCAGGTATGTCAAGACCTTTTATGGTTATGTCTCTTGCGAGTTGTACACCTTCTATAAACTCGTATACTTTGTCATCGTCTTGTGTTCCAAAATCAAGTCCAGCAGGATAAGCTACATTTAATGGCTTAGCCATGTATCCTTCGGTACCGTCAGCATTTTGACAACCAATGGTAGCAGTTTCTGTGAAAGCACCAGTACCACCAGTAGACTCGTGTATTACATCAAAACCGCCTTGCTCTTTTAAAGAAATAGCAAAGATTAGGTATTTATTATTGGTAGCAAGTCCAGCAGGCATAGATTGAAACCACTTGATAATATGCTGTCTATTTGGTGCTGTACCAACGGTATAACTAATTACTAAAGAATTAGCTCCTCCAATAGCTGTTGCGTATTGAGACTTAAGATCATCCCAAAAACCAAAGATGGCAGCTTTAGGTGCAGAAACGTCTGGAAGAGCAACATTGTTAGAATTTGACAATGTCTCTCCAGTGACATCAAATGTGATATATCCGTTATCACTTGCCTTGTAGCTATTGTATGATACTCCATAAAAGCTAAAATTCCAGGGAATAGTCTGAGTGCTAGACATAACCTCATTGACTGTCTGTGCTGTAGCAGAGGTAGCCATTAGAGTGTTATATGTGCCAGATACTTGTCGACTAAATGGGGCAACAGAACCTTCGCTTTCTAAATGGTAGAATTGAGCAAAGCCACCTATAGAAAAGGATAGCAATGCTAGAACGATTAATGTGATTTTTTTCATTTGATTTTTTTACGATTGAATTAAAGGCGGAATATAGATGTTTTTATGGCATTCTGATAGACAAACTATGAAAGTTACACGGATACCAAAATATTATTGATTTTTGACTAATGCACGATACCAATATATCCAATAGTGATTTACTTATCAAGCGGTAATTTTAAAAAACATATCAAGTATTACTTAGCTAGTCATAGTTAGTCTTACCTTCGCCACATGAATGTAAGAGACCTAGAGCCAAAGGTAGTTTGGAATCACTTTTCTGATCTAAACGCAGTGCCCCGTCCTAGTAAAAAGGAGGAGCGTATTATCCAGTTTATGCAAGATTTCGGTGCTCAGTTAGGACTGAAAACCTATACAGATGCTGCTGGCAATGTTATTATCAAGAAAGCAGCTACCCCAGGTATGCAAGACAGACAGACGGTAATCATACAGAGTCATTTGGATATGGTGCATCAAAAAAATGCTGAAACAGATTTTGATTTTGATACACAAGGAATAGAAATGTATGTAGATGGTGACTGGGTGAGAGCAAATGGTACTACGCTAGGTGCCGATAATGGTATGGGTGTAGCAGCTATAATGGCTGTGTTGAGTTCTAATGACTTCGCTCATCCAGCTATAGAAGCACTTTTTACAATAGATGAAGAAACAGGCATGACGGGTGCTATGGAGTTAGAACAAGGTATCTTAAAGGGTACTATTCTACTTAATCTAGATACAGAAGATGATGATGAGTTTAGCATAGGATGTGCAGGTGGTATTGATACCAATACGACTTACAAGTTCCAACATGTGCCTTTGGCAAATGAGTCTAAAACCTATAAGATCACAGTAAATGGTTTAAATGGAGGACATAGTGGTGTCCAAATAAACGAAGAGCTTGGAAATGCCAATAAGATAATGAATCGCTTGATGTACGGCTGTGAGGATCATAATCTACAGATTATAGAGATCAATGGCGGCAGTCTTCGCAATGCAATACCGCGTGAGAGTTTTGCTACTGTAGCGGCAAGCCCTGCCTATCTCGAAGAGTTTGAGCGGAGGGTACAAACGATAAAGGATGAGTTTCTCATACAAGATCCAAACCTCAACATACACATAGAGGCTACTACCCAGGCAAATCAAGCCATGAGCTTAGCAGATACTAAAAAAATAACTTCTGCTATTTATGCATGTCATAATGGTGTGTTTAAATACAGTAGAGCAATAGAAGGATTAGTAGAGACCTCTTCTTCTTTGGCTCGTATCATCGTCAAGGATGGAGAATTTATAACTCAAAGTCTTCAACGTAGCTCGTTAGAAAGTGGTAAGTACGATGTAGCCAATACAATAGCTGCTCCATTTCGTTTGATGGGTTGCGATGTAATCCAAAAAGGGGATTATCCGGGATGGGCACCCAACCCTACCTCAGCTATTTTGGATGTATTGGTAGCCAAATACAAAGAGCTATTTAATAACGAAGAGCCCAAGGTAATGGCAATACACGCAGGTTTAGAATGCGGTTTGTTGGGAGAACGGTATCCTGGTTTAGATATGATAAGCTTTGGTCCAACTATAAAAGGAGCGCATAGCCCAGACGAGCGATGCAGTATAAAGTCTACAGCAAAGTTCTGGTTGTTTTTAAAAGAGATATTGGCAAACGTGCCGAAGTAATTTTTTTTAAATTTTACTATATTTACATTCAGTTTCGCTGATGAAGCGATTATAACGCGACCCAATTGACAGATTTATTTACTTTAGAAAACGCAACTGCACTCTTTATGCTTGTTGTATTGCAAGCAGTACTCGGATTTGATAACTTGCTGTATATCTCATTAGAGAGCAAGCGAGCACCGGAAGAAAAACAAAGTTACGTGCGTAAATTAGGAATTGGCATTGCTGTGATTCTTCGTATTGGATTACTCTTTGGACTCGTGAACCTCATTGAATATGTGAATATTGAACTTTTTGGTTTTGATTTTAAAAATGTGGCACAAGGACATTTCAATCTACACAGTATTATAGTACTTGTTGGAGGTGTTTTTATACTGTACACTGCCGTAAAAGAGATATTTCACATGATGGCTCCTATGGAGAATAATCTCGGAAACAGTGATAAGGACAAGAAGTCTGTTGGCTCTGTGATCGCTTGGATTGTACTGATGAATTTAGTGTTTTCGTTTGACTCTATACTGAGTGCTATGGCACTTACAGATGTATTTGTAGTCATGGCTACGGCCATAATAATAGGTGGTATTCTTATGATTTGGCTTGCTGATAAAGTAGCTGATTTTTTACAGAAGAATAGACTTTATGAGGTTCTTGGACTGTTCATACTTTTCATAGTTGGTATCATGCTAATATCAGAGGGAGGCGAGCTTGCTCATATCCAGTTGTTGGGAAACCCAATAGAAAAAATGAGTAAGACGACCTTTTACTTCGTTATTGGTGTACTTATTTTAATTGATATAGTGCAGAGCCGGTATCAAAATAAATTGATAGCTCAGCAAGAAAAATTACGCACTCTATTCAATGAAAAGAATAAATAAGTTCTTTGTTTTTGCTGCCTTGCTAACAGTGGGTTGTAAAACAGTGCATACTTCTACGGGCGAAAAAGTAAAAGTATTTAGAGGTACTATAATTTATGATGTGGATGTAGTGCAAAATTCTGATACATCCTTTGAGGAGGATAAAAGAGCATTGTATGGCAATGAGATGCACCTCACTGTTTTTAAAAATGGCGATCTACAACGTAGGTATGACGGCACTGGTTCACAAGGTTTTGAAATTTACTTTTTAGATGTGGATCAGAATGAAATAGTCGAGAAGTATAAGCATTCAGACACGCTTTATGTACATCAAGCAAATACAAAGAACATACAGAAAGTGTCTGATATTCGATTGAAAAATGAGGAAGTAAGTATATTAAATTATACGCTAAAAGAGTTGGCTATCGCTGCACAGGAAGCACCCAACTCTAATCGTGTAGGAAGGTACTTAAGTTTAAAATACTGGTACGCTCCAGAATTAAAAGTAGACAAGGATATGTATGCGAATGTCAATGAGGATTTCTGGAATTATTTTATGAACAAGAGCGATGGCTCAATCTACTTGAAATATGAGATAGATTACTTCACTTATAAGGTGACCTACACAGCCAAGCAAATACTACCAGGTACAGTAGAGAAATTAAAAGAAAAATTGAGTGAAGAAGTCCCTCGGATAAAAAACTAGTTCAACATATTGTAGTCGTTTCCATCACTGATGGTACAACCACTTTGTATCATATCAAACATCTCTTCTTCTCTTACTTTTTTATAGTCTTTTAAGGCAGTAAACATTTCAGCTCCATTGTCTCCTTTGATTATCTTTTTCAGAGCGATATCATTCGTATTGCACTTAAAATAGTAGGCAGTAGTCTTTTCTACCTTATTCAGGTACTTGGTACTCCTCATTATACTCTCCCACACTACGTCACTAAACTGGTTGATGATTTCGTCCGCATTGAGCGGTTCATTTTCTTTAATGGCTACCCAATCCGTTGCTGTGATACCATTTACCACCAAAAAGTCAATAAATTCTTTTTCCAATTCTTGCAGTTCTTCTGCTGATAGTCTTACGTATTTCATCGGCTGCGAAGATATTATTTACACTATAGGTTTGAAACCAAAATAAGGCTTCTAAATTTGCACCAATGAAAATAGGAAAAGATGCCGTAGTAGGTGTAAATTACGAATTAACTGTAGAAGGTCAAAAAATTGATGCATCAGGAGATGCTCCTCTTACATACTTGCACGGTCATAACATGATGATCCCTGGTTTTGAGAGTAGACTAGAAGGTTTAACTGCTGGTGAAAAGTATGATTTTGAAGTTCCCTCCAAAGAAGGGTATGGTGATTTTAATGAAAATGCGATAGCTGAGTTAGACAAAGCGATCTTTCTTGTAGATGGAACCATGAGCACAGAAGTTTTTGAAGGAGCTCAGTTGCAACTTACTAACCAAGACGGCCAACCAATGGTAGGCGTAGTGAAAGCGATAGGAGAAGATAAAGTAACTATGGATTTCAATCATCAATTAGCGGGTAAAGATCTTCATTTTACTGGTTCAGTAGCTGAAGTTAGAGAAGCTACTGCCGAAGAAATAGAGCACGGTCATGTTCATGGACCAGGTGGGCATAATCACTAATAGTATACGCACAGACAGTATAAAAAGGCCAATTTCAATTGATTGAAATTGGCCTTTTTAATGTTCATGTAGAGCTCCTATCAGTCATCTATACGTGCAAAAACTTGTGTAGCAGTCAAAGTATTGTCTTTTGGATTGAAATACGCAGCTATGGCAGAAATTTCATACTGATCTCTCAACATATTCATATTATGGAAGCTGCTTTGTTTCCAAGCATTCAGCATATATTCTGCCGCTTCCGTATACGTTGAAGCTATACTCGCACTCTTTTTACCTGATCTATCATAGTTGTAGGCAGGCTTTAGTATAAATGTTCTGGCTAGGTTCTCACCCGCAGCATATCCGTTTAGTTCCAAGTAGTATTCCATTCTATTTTGAAGCGTTGCTTTTCCTGCTGATGGTTGATTATGCGTCAGTTGTTTTTCTTTCTTAAGAAAGTCGGTTTGATCTTTAGCTACTTTATATATCCCAGAATCTTGCCGAAGTCTTTTCAATCCATTTTCGCTACGGTACTCATTTACTTTTGAGAATATAAGTTTTTCAAAAAGCGTAGTATTGAAACTCTTTGGATTGATGGTATCATTCGGCTGCATGGCGAATGCACCACTAAAAAAAACCATGATTATCATACATGCAATAACTCTTTTCATACTTTATCTCTTACAATTTACGTGCCTTTTGTGATTACCAAGCCAATTAAACCGTCTAGGCTTAATTGGTGTAGTGTATGTATTGTTTTAATCCTCAGAAGACACAAATGCTATGTTTTCCTTTAGTTTCATATATCCTGCCCGTTTTACGGCAGATTTCTTAAACACGTCTTTAAATACATCTTCAGTCAGTTCCTGCCAATCATTTCTGTGTAACTGCCCAAGATCGGGATGAGCATTAAACTTGTCTTGTACGTGTGGTGTAGTAAACTTATTCCAAGGGCATATATCTTGGCAAATATCACAACCGAAGGCCCAACCTTCCATTTTATCCTTAAAATGACTAGGAATTTGCTCCCGTAGTTCAATCGTGAGATAGGATATACACTTTGTGCTGTCTACTACCTTATCTGCTACTATAGCATCAGTAGGACAAGCGTCTATGCAAGCGGTACACGTACCACAGTGATCTGTAGTAGGTGCATCAGTGAGCAAATCTAAATCTACAATTAGTTCAGCTATAAAATAAAAACTTCCTTTCTGTTTGGTTATCAGTAGACTGTGCTTGCCTATCCATCCTAGACCTCCTTTTGCTGCCCAGGCTCTGTCCAACACGGGTGCTGAGTCTACAAATACACGCCCTTCTACGTCTCCAATATCCGTGGCTATGCGAGACATGAATGTTTTCATCTTATCTTTTATAACAAAATGATAATCTTGACCATATGCATATTTGGATATTTTTACTCCAGCATCATCAAATTTTTCTTGAGGTGAGTAATTGTAGAGTAATGAAATAACCGACTTAGCACCAGGAACGAGTTGAGTAGGATCTATCCGCTTTTCAAAGTGATTTTCCATCCACTTCATTTTTCCATGATAACCATTTTGAAGCCAGCTTTCAAGGTGCCTGGCGTCTTCTGTGAGTTGTTCTGCTTTGCTTATTCCACAAAAATCAAACCCGAGTTCTGCAGCCATCTGCTTTATAAGCGCTGTATGCCTACTGACGCTCCTCACTTTTTTTTAAAATAATCCTGGATTATTCCCTTTCGCAGGGGTTCTTCCGAGGTGCTTGTACGCTAATTCGGTAGCTTCTCGCCCTCTTGCAGTCCGCTGTAAAAAACCCTCTTTTATCAAGAAAGGTTCGTAGACTTCTTCTATGGTACCGGCTTCCTCGCTTACGGCTGTTGCAATCGTATTAATACCCACAGGACCGCCTTTGAATTTGTCGATAATAGCAGTCAGTATACGATTATCCATATCATCTAGTCCGCGAGCATCTACATTTAGTGCATCGAGGGCTATTTGAGCTATGTCTAAAGATATGGTTCCATCTCCCTTTATTTGTGCAAAATCTCTAGTTCTTCGGAGCAATGCATTTGCAATTCGTGGAGTACCTCTACTCCTACTCGCAATTTCGATAGACGCTTTATGGTTGATAGGCATCTGAAGTATCCCACTACTACGTTCTATTATACTGGCAAGTAAATCTGTATCATAGTACTCCAACCTACAGGTAATGCCAAATCGTGCTCTTAAGGGAGAAGTTAGTAAACCACTTCGGGTGGTTGCTCCAATAAGTGTGAATGGGCTAATTCCAATCTGTACACTTCGGGCATTGGGTCCCGTATCCAGCACAATATCTATTTTATAATCTTCCATAGCAGAATACAAGTATTCTTCTATGACCGGACTTAATCTGTGTATCTCGTCGATGAATAAGACATCACCATCACTTAAATTGGTAAGTAGACCAGCGAGATCACCCGGTTTTTCTAATACTGGGCCACTGGTTATCTTTATATTGCTTTGCAATTCATTGGCTATAATATTGGCCAATGTTGTTTTGCCTAGTCCTGGAGGGCCGTGTAGCAAAACATGGTCGAGTGCTTCTTCCCGTTGGTTTGCTGCTTCTACAAATATTTTAAGATTATCGAGTATCCTGTCTTGTCCTTCAAAGTCGTCAAAGGATATAGGACGCAACGCTTTCTCTATATCATTTTCCTGATCAGAAAACCCATCATTGGTGCCGCCTAGTAACTCATTGCTCACCGAGCGAAAGTAGGAATACTTATTCAAACTCGGGCAACGTTTTTTATGAACATTTCATCTAATCATAACAAATGCTAAAAATCAAGTCATTTTATTTGAATACTTTTATGTACATAC
>CAJXIQ010000075.1 GCA_913054375.1 uncultured Bacteroidota bacterium | reverse complement strand
AAAAACAAGACTTATATATTCAGCTACACTCAGAAATGACTTAAAAAATCATATTTAAGCAATAAAAAAAGGACCACCGTTAGGTAGTCCTTTTCTATTTCTGATTAGATGATGGAATTCCTACATCATACCACCCATACCGCCCATATCAGGAGCACCATGGCTATGTGGTTTTTCGTCTTCTGGTATATCTGCAATAATGCACTCTGTGGTCAATAGCATACTTGCAACTGAGGCTGCATTTTCTAATGCTACACGACTAACCTTAGTAGGATCTATCACACCTGCTTTGATTAAGTTCATATACTCATCTGTACGCGCATTGTACCCGAAGTCTTTTTTACCTTCTTTTACTTTTTGGATGACTACTGATCCTTCGCCACCGGCATTCGCTACGATTTGTCTTAGTGGCTCTTCTAAAGCTCTACGAATAATATTGATCCCTGTATGCTCATCTGGAGTAGCTCCTTCTAGTTTGGCAATAGATTCTATTGCTCTAACGAAGGCTACACCTCCACCAGCTACAATACCTTCTTCTACTGCTGCTCGAGTAGCTGCAAGAGCATCGTCTACACGATCTTTTTTCTCTTTCATTTCTACTTCTGATGCAGCACCTATATACAACACGGCTACACCACCAGACAGCTTAGCAAGTCTCTCTTGCAGTTTTTCTTTATCGTAGTCAGAAGTAGAGTTATCCATTTCTGCTTGTATTTGCTTGATTCTACCTTTGATGTCTGTCGATTTTCCAGCACCATTTACTATTACAGTATTTTCTTTGTCTATTGTAATTTTCTCGGCAGTACCTAGCATCTCTATGGTAGTATCCTCTAGTTTTCTACCTTGCTCTTCACTGATTACAGATCCGCCAGTAAGCGTAGCTATATCCTGAAGCATTGCTTTTCTTCTGTCTCCAAAACCTGGAGCTTTTACTGCAGCTACTTTGAGTGATCCTCTTATCTTATTAACCACTAAAGTAGCAAGAGCTTCACCTTCTACTTCTTCTGATATAATAACCAGTGGCTTACCGCTTTGAGCAGTTAGCTCTAGTACAGGAAGCAACTCTTTCATGCTGCTTATCTTCTTGTCACAGATAAGTATGAATGGAGAGTCTAAATCTGCTTCCATTTTCTCTGTATTGGTAACAAAGTATGGAGAAAGATATCCTCTATCAAACTGCATTCCTTCTACTGTCTTTACTTCAGTCTCAGTACCTTTAGCCTCTTCTACAGTGATGACACCGTTTCTTCCTACTTTTTTCATAGCATCTGCTATCAGCGTACCTATCACCTCATCATTGTTTGCAGAGATAGATGCGACTTGACCTATTTTAGCAAAATCATCCCCTACTACTTCGCTTTGCTTCTTAAGGTTTTCTTTTACTGATGCTACCGCTTTATCTATGCCTCTTTTGAGATCCATCGGATTTGCACCTGCGGCTACATTCTTAAGTCCTCCTGCAACAATAGCCTGAGCCAATACTGTAGCCGTTGTAGTGCCGTCTCCTGCAATATCTGCCGTTTTGGACGCTACTTCTTTTACCATTTGAGCTCCCATATTTTCTATAGGATCTTTTAACTCAATTTCTTTTGCCACTGTAACACCATCTTTTGTGATGTTTGGTGAGCCAAATTTCTTGTCAATAACTACGTTGCGTCCTCTAGGACCTAGTGTTACTTTTACTGCATTTGCTAGCTGATCAACTCCTTTTTTAAGTTGATCTCTACCTTTGGTATCAAATAATATCTGTTTTGCCATTTTCTTAATTCTTATCGGTTAACATTAAACAATTGCAAGAATGTCTGATTCTCTCATCATTAATAAATCTTTGCCATCTACTGCGAGCTCGGTACCTGAGTACTTGCCATAAAGCACCGTGTCTCCTACTTTAACTGTTGTAGGCTCGTCTACTTTACCCGGTCCTACTGCTATCACTGTACCTTTTTGAGGTTTTTCTTTAGCCGTGTCAGGAATGTAAATACCTCCTGCCGTTTGCGTTTCAGCTTCAGCGGGCTCTATCAATACTCTGTCTGATAATGGTTTTATGTTCATTTTTATAGTAAATAAATTGTTAGGGTTTAGGTATGTCATACTTTGTGCCACTTTGTATAAGTGACAAATCGCTATACAACAATCCTCATGCACTGCTTATATTGGGTCATTATGTCAGTTTTACCAAAATAATAGCATAAAAAAAGGAGTGACGTTGTCACTCCTTTAAAATACCTACGTTGGTCCTTCTAGTTCTCTGGGGCTGCATCTACTGGCACCTCTACTGAAGGGACCGCATCCTGAGTAGGAGCTGCCGTTGGAAGCGTTGGAGCAATTGGCGTTGAATTCTCAATTCTGTCTAAAAATTCATTTGTTTGCTCTACATCTGGTGTATACACAAAACGGCTACCTAACGCTAGTAACATAAGGGCAAATGCCAACGTCCAAGTCGCTTTCTCTATAAATTCATTTGTTTTTTTTACACCTGCAATCTGATTTGCTGCTGAAAAGTTAGCTGCTATTCCCCCTCCTTTTGGGTTTTGGATGAGAACGGCTAAAATTAATAGTATAGAAACTAGGATGGCTAGTATGATAAGTGTTGTAAACATTCGTTTGTATCGTTAAGATTGCTTGTGTTGTAGTTCTTTAATTAAGGCGGCAAAATACGCTGATTTTTCAGGATTTTGCAAACTTAATTTCCCGTATCCTTCAATGGCCTTGCTAATGTGCCCTTGCTTGACATAAAGTGCTAGCAGTGTTTCACTTACAACCTCCATATTGTCAATATCGCTTTCTTGAGCTTTGGTCTCCGCTTTGTAAAACTCGCGATTTTGAATAGGTCTTTTTCTTTTGGTAGCTAGAAATTGATCTAATAAGTCTTGTACATGATCTGGAGACTTTGCATTTCTTTTGGGTTTTGGTGCGGAATCTTCTATGTTATTCAACCAAAACAAGAAATTATGCTCTTCTTCTTGTTCTTTCTCTGTTATGAGTTTTGCTAACTCTAGTTGTGGATCATATGCGACATAGTCAAAATCAACTTCTTCCTTCTTGACAATTGGTCTCTCTAACGGTTCCAATTCCTTTATGGGATCATAAGTTACTATCGTATCAAAATCTATTTTACCATCCTCTTTTACTGTTTCCTGATTTTGAGCCGCTTTCCCTGCTGCATCTTCAGTAGTTTTTATGGTCTCTTCCTTCTCTTCTTGTTCAGCGGTCTCACTGCTATGGATCACTGATTCATTCTCGACCTGCACTTCTTCTTCTCTTGAGCGGACAGACGTATCACTCCTTGTAACCTCTTCTGATTTTTGTACCGAGGCGACTTCTTCAGTAGGAATATCACTAGTAATTTTAACAGGTTCTATCGATTTTGTACTTTTTTGATTTGATAGGGTATACTCTGATGATTCTCCCGCCGTCATAAACTGGAAGAGTTCCTCTTTGTCCCCTGAGTATGTAGCTGCTAATCTGAGGTATTTACTTTGTTGATAGGATTCTTCATTGCTGTGACCTCTTGCTAAAAGTACTCTGTAACTTGCACACCACGGCATTTTGTCTGACAGGCGCTGTAACACTTGAATATCTTCTTGAGCAATACTGCTTGGTTGAGAACCAAAGCGTGCTATGTCTATACCTTCTGTTACCAATTGATTGCGGCTTTATTGAAAATAGATTGAACAAGCATTTGAGAAATCTCATCGATCAAATCATTTTCTACTGTATTGAAGTCTTGTGTAGCGTCAAAATCTTGAAAATTGCTAAAGGTTTGCTCAAAGGCACTTTTGGGACATTTTGGAGATACAAGTTTCACTTCTACTTTGATTGTAAGTCTGTTGAGCTGTGCATTCTCAGTGGCTTGAGCTGCAACAGGTGTTACAACGTAGTCTACTATTGCCCCTGTAAAATGAAAATCTCCTGCCCGTTCCTCAATACTTAAATTGGTCTCAGAAATAAATTTCTGTTTGAGATCTTCGGTTATTTTCTGACTCAAGAGTGGTGAGACGATAGGTGCGTTATTCTCAAAAAAATCAACAGAATAGGTCTGTACTTCAGCACAGATACTGGTACCGCTAAAGCTATAAAAACCACAAGAAGGCAACAGTGCCATTGCCAAGGTGAGGAAGGCAATTGTGGTTAATTTAATTTTCGATTTCATATTGCTTTATTTTTCGGTACAGGGTACGCTCAGATATTCCTAGCTCTTGAGCTGCTCTTTTCCTTCTTCCATTGTTTTTGAGCAATGCTTTACGGATCAACTCTTCTTCTTTGGCCTCTAGCGATAGTACCTCATTCTCTCCTACGGCGTCCTGATCTTCTACTTCTACGTGATCATAGACGTCATCTTGATGTGTTGTTTGTACTGGAGAGTAATTGTTGGTCTCGGCACCTTTGTTACCTGAAGAGAGCATACGTGGCATACTAGTCCTGTTGCTTTCGACGAACTCCTCACTTACCTCATTGCTCTCTACCATACCAAAAACTACTTTGCGCAGTTCCGAAACATCTTTTTTGAGATCTATGAGCACCTTATAAAATATATCCCGCTCAGATACTTCACTTTCTTTGCTTGTTTCCTTAAATATGGCTGGAAGATTATTTTCTGCTCGAGCAGGCAAATACTTTCGTATAATCTCGGCGTCTATTCGTAGGCCTTGCTCCAGTATTGCAATTTGCTCTGCAATATTTTTGAGCTGACGAATGTTTCCTGGCCAACGATAGTTTTGCAATATTTTTTCTCCGTCTAAGGTAAGTTCAAAGGCCTCTTGTCTGTACTTCTCAGAAGCATCAAATGCAAATTTTTGAAACAAAAGGACCACATCTCCAGGGCGCTCTCTAAGTGGTGGCACGGCTATAGGCAGCGTAGACAGTCTGTAGTATAGGTCTTCTCTGAATTTATTGCGCTCTACTTCTATTATTAAATCTCGATTGGTAGCTGTAATAATACGTACATCCGTTTTTTGAACCTTGCTACTCCCTACGCGGATAAACTCTCCGTTTTCTAATACACGTAATAATCTGCTCTGTGTCTCTAGCGGCAGTTCTCCTACCTCATCGAGGAACACTGTTCCCCCATTAGCTGCTTCAAAATAACCTTTTCTATTGTCTACAGCACCCGTAAAAGCTCCTTTATCATGCCCAAAAAGCTCAGAGTTGATAGTCCCCTCTGGCAATGCACCACAGTTTATGGCTATAAAGGGCCCATGCTTTCTTGGGCTTAAATGATGAATTATTTTAGAAAAAGACTCTTTACCACTGCCACTCTCACCTTGTATGTAAACAGTCAACTCAGTAGGAGCTACTCGCATCGCTGTTTGCAAGGCATAATTGAGCTTTGCAGAATTTCCTATGATTCCAAATCGTTGTTTTACTTGTTGTAAATCCATTAATTAGTCTGCAAAAATGGCAGATTTTTTTGGTTAATGGCAGATAAATCGATAAAATCAGTGGAATTAACCAAGGAAATAGAGTATTCGTAAACATCCAACACAATAAAATACTACACACGCAGAATGCTAAAAGACCTTCACACCACCTAGATACCTATCTTAAGGAATAGTTCTTTACTTTAATATTATAAGGCATTATTGCCTGAACGCTGTGTTGAGTACCCCATTTTTGTAAATCCGTTAGTTGCTTCACGAATCCTTCATAACCTGTATTTTTGGTAGCTTCCACTAGTTGTGTTTGCCAATTTATGTTGCCTTGCATTTTACGCAATAGTATATTGAAAGGGTCTTTTGCTTTTGGGAATTCTCTTAGTTTAAAATCTGTGAGTTCGGCTTCTTCAGCAGCAGATGCTATCGCTGCATCTAATCCTCCAAGCTCATCAACCAACCCTATTTTTTTTGCCATGACACCGGTCCATACTCTCCCTTGGGCTATCTGATTTACTTGCTCTTTGGTCATATTACGTCCTTCTGCTACTCGGCTAAGGAAAGTATCGTATATTTTATCAATGAGACTCGCTATATACGTTCGTTCTTCTTTTGTCATGGCTCTATCTATGCGTCCAATATCTGAGTGCTTGCCTGTCCCTACATACTCAAAATCTAGCCCCATCTTCTCCTTCAGTAACTTTTCTGCGTTGGGAATTAGGCCAAATACACCGATAGAACCCGTAATCGTAGTAGGTTCTGCGAAAATTTTGCGAGCGGGTGTTGCTATGTAGTAACCTCCACTGGCAGCTACATCACTCATGCTCACAATAAGTGGTTTTTCTGCTGCCAATAGTTTCGCTTCTCTCCAAATAATATCGCTCGCCAGAGAACTCCCTCCGCGGCTATCTATTCTAAAGACTACTGCTTTTATCTTTTTGTCTTGTCGTATCCTTTTTAGCGTAGCGGCCATATCATCTGCTGCTATTTGTGTGCCGTCACCATTACCACCAACTATATCTCCACTTGCATATACCACTGCTATTCGATCACTTCCGCTCCCGTGTACGCCTAATTTTTGAGCATATTTTTGCTCTGAAATCAGGGGAATTTTTTTATCCTCCTTCACTCCCATTCGGATTTTCATAGTACTGTACAGTTCGTCTCTGTAGACGGCAGCATCAATATAACCTGCAGCTACATAATCTTGTACACTTCGCAGTTTCAACTCGTCTGCATCCGCCTTTAGTTTATCTGAGGGAATATTTCTACTCCTTGATATAGCGGCTAGAGTCTCATTGAATACAGAGTTGATGTACACCTCTATCTGCTCTCTATTCTCTGCGCTGAGGTTTTTACGTGTATATGCTTCTACTGCTCCTTTAAATTTTCCTGCTCTGACAGCTTGTACTTCTACTCCCAGTTTTTCTAATGCTCCGGCAAAAAAAGTAACTTGTGCTACCATGCCCGTGAAAGACATCTCCCCTTCTGGATTAACAAAAACACTATCTGCAACACTTGCTAAATAGTATGTAGGATAATAATAGTAGTCTGCGTAGGCATAGATAAATTTACCCGACTTTTTAAAATCTTCGAGCTTGTTTCTTACTTCGCTTAGTTTAGCATAACCTGAAGCTACTGTTGTAAGGTCTAGTATAATACCCTTTATTCTGTCGTCTGCCTTGGCTTCCTCTATTGATCGCAATATTTCATTGAGGCCTATTGGCAACAACTGTGAGGGATCTAATGCTGCGATCACAGCAAGAGAACTTAAATCTGATACATTATCTTGGAGCCCGTAGTTCAACTTCATGTTGATCATACTATTTTGAGGTATGACAACCTCTGGTTTGGCACTAGCTGCTGCACTTATTATCAAAAAAATAGAAATCCCAAAAATACACACTATTGCTAGAATGTACCCTAGCGTGGAAGCTAGTACTACCTTAAAAAAACGCATATGTTCAACTGTTTACTCGTGTTGTTTAATAAACCAAGAATTTAGAAGTAAAGACCTCTTTCTCGGTTTTGATTAGGACGAAGTAAACACCTTGACTATGACCAGCGAATGGAATATCGGTTAAAGATGACGATATATCGTCTAAGGCGATTTGTCTACCAGCAGCATCCCATATCTTTACCTGAACGATATTGGCTGGTGCATCTAATATGGTAATTTGCTGGCTAGAAGAGTTGTAGTTGGTCTTTAGCTTACGATACACTGTCTTACGTGTAGAGAGTGCTCCTATAGTAAAGGTCACTGGGATAGTAATGGTCTCACCCACTTGACTTTCTAGATTTATGGTTAACTCATCGGTATACGTGCCGTCAGCTAAGTCTTTGAAACCCAATGTAATTTTTGCTGCTTCACCCACATTGGCAGTTGGCTCAATGCTATTGACGATCAAATTTCCGTCTCTGGTAACGACAGAAGATATGTTGGATATATTCTGGTTTCCTGTGTTAATGATATATAGTCCTCTTTCTAAACTTGGATCTACATACTTGAAATTTACTGTTTTTTGTGCAGTCGAAACCTCATTTATAACGGGTTTCGTATCAGTACCCCCAATTATATTTATGCGTTCGATGAATTCGGGATGATCAACAAAAGGATTTCTGTTTTTTTGGTAACCAAATATCTTCTCGTTTCGTTGTATTTCAAATGCTGATGGAGAAAAATCAGTGTGCCATTGCTTTAGTATAGCCTCTTGCCCATCAATAAAGTTACTGTAGTCTTGATAACGAATAACAAAATACATCATCGCTCGTGCTGTAGCACCTTTTTGTAAATCTCTGGGTTCAAAAACACTTCCTTTCAACTTGCTACCACCCTCTGACCATGAGGGTGTTCCTGTTACCACACCAAAGGGATAACTGGCTCGTCTTCCATTTGTTGGATTATCTGTAGGAAACAGATGGTGAATATCTGCTCTCTCTGGTTCACGCTGACTAAAAAGACTCTGTGGCCACGTGTGCTCACAATTGAAATTATTGCTATTGGCGCCAGATCGCGTATTGAATGTAGCCACTCTACCTGTATATACACAGGTAATTTGACCACCAACATTATCAATATCATCATACATTTTGTCTCTTGCTCTACTGTAACCCAAGTTGATGTAACCTGCAGCAAGTTTCACTTTCAATGCATCTTTCAGTTCTTGATAACTCTTATTGAATGTTGACGCATAATACGTTCCTTCATACCTCCCATTGCCTAACAGATCTATGCGATGCTCAGATCCATCATCCAACACAAAAATTAACTCTGTGTTGTATGCTAAGTTATGCCTAGGGGCAAAAGTGACACGTATTTTTTCCGTGGCTCCTGTTGCTATGGTAGCCGTAGAAATACTATATGTAAAATCCGCATTGTATATAGTGACATCTTCTATGACCACCGGGCCATTTGAGGTATTGGTCACATTCACTGCAAGCTCTTTGTCTACGGAGGTAAGTACATCTCCAAAATCAAGTTGACTCAGCGATAAGCTCACTTGTGATTGAGCAAAAGATCCAATAAATAGCAATACAATAGTAATATGTCTCATTGGTACAAAGGTAGATTATTCTTTTCAAGAGATATAATTAGCCAGTAACAATTCCTGTTGCTCAAAGCGTCAACCACAAATTAAAAAAAGTGTGTCATCAAGAAGTTTTTCACAAAATTTAGAATGAGAATGTAGGTTATGCTGGTAAAATTACCTTTGCCCTATGCTAACACCACTAACAGCAATAAGCCCAATAGATGGCAGATACAGGGGAAAAGTACAAGAGCTTGCACCTTACTTCTCGGAGTTCGGACTATTCAAATACCGCGTCTGGATAGAAATCGAATATTTCATCGCATTATCTGAACTGGGGTTAGATCAATTCCCGAGCATCTCATCAACTGAGCAAGACTTTCTGAGGGAATTATATGGCAAGTTTAGTGAATCAGATGCCCAGCAAATAAAAGACATTGAGAAGACTACCAACCATGACGTAAAAGCGGTAGAATATTTCATCAAAGAGAAATTAAAAGGAACCAAACTGGAAGAGTACAGTGAATTTGTTCATTTTGGGCTTACGAGTCAAGATATAAACAATACGGCGATTCCT
>CAJXIQ010000074.1 GCA_913054375.1 uncultured Bacteroidota bacterium | reverse complement strand
CCCAATTTTACAACAGAAAACTACAATGAATTCAGCATGCTATACGACTACATTGGTGAGCGGGTCAGATTTGATGGGTTGGATTTTTTGCCCTACAACGCACAATATATTCATACCCTTACAGAAAGATACGACAGCAAGTACGTAGGTATCCTGAGCATCTACACACGTGTAAGGAAACGCCCATTTAGTGGCTCCTATGCCGCATTGTCTTTAGCTACTATTTATGCTTTCCCATTGTATCTGAAATGGCAACTTTCCGCTGATAAACAGTCAGATTATGGTTTTTATATCATGAATATTAGTACGCACAATCCAGCATTCCGTAGTTCAAGATCATTTAAGGCAAACATGAATATACACATGCAAAACGCTCACATTTACAACTCACTAAACCAGATAAGAAAGAAATGAAAAAATCCATATTAGGAATCATAACGCTTGTGCTTTTGTCGTCTACACATGCTATGTGTCAGCTAGTACACGTAAAAGAGAAATCTTCTTTTTATCTGGGCAAACGAGGCACATTGGATATTAATTTACTGGTTCAGCCGAGCCTCCAACCAGGATCTGCTCCGGACCACGATATTTTTGAGGAGGATAAGTATGATAGAAAAAATGCTGAATTCCTGCCTATATACACGCTCGTAAGTCCTGAGATGAAGTACACGTTTGCTATTAGCAACAAGTTCTCAGCCTACGTGAATGGCAATCTTTACTCTAGGTCTAAGCTTGATGCTGAAGTGGGATTCTACCTTGAAGAGCGGTTCGACTATGAATATATTGAAGAATATGGCTACGCTAAGTTGAAAGGGAGATCCTACGGCTTAGGTTTTCAATGGTTTCAAACAAAGAAAGCTGCCTTGGCCCCAATGGGATTTTACATCGGCGTAGGTGCTGCCAAGCATGATTACACCGTAACTCACGAAGACGTGTATCTCTCAGATGCAGATATAAGCGGGACATACGGCTCATACCTCTACAAATTAGACAATATTAAATTGGACTTCTCTTACGCATCTTTGAACTTTGAAATTGGCAATACACAGCCGTTATCTAAATTGGTGTATTACAAATTAGCCCTTAGCTCTTCTGCCAATATTGGCCTAGGTACCTTTGGCAACAATAAATCTAGTTCACGTAATACCGTAGAAGGATATCTGCTGCACACTGCCAGACAAAGCTTGACTTTTAACAACATATTTGTGCTAAAAATGGGGTTAGGTTTGGTGATACACTAAGCCACTACTGCTCCAATTTTTGCTCCTCATACTCGTGCTTGCATCGCAGTATCTCGTAGTACAATTCTACCAGTTGTACTTGGTCGATATACGACGGATGAAAACTGCAAAATACCTTAAATTCGGCTAACTCTTCGTTGTTGAAATTGGTTAAGGTGGTAATAATAAGGTCGTCATACTTTTCGCTCGACTGGGCCCTCAGCCTATCTCGTTCTAGCAGTTGGGCATATTTTATCCGCTCTTTACCATTTTTACTAAACCGATCGTACAAATAGGTGATAGGGCTACCCAATACGATACCTCCTTGTGCAGATTTATCAAGACCAATCAACTCTTTTTTCATACCTACAAGATTCAGTTTTTCACGTACTTTTTCCTCATCTGATTTTCCCAGATCATTTTGTACGAACTTATTATCAAACAAACTACGTTCGCCCAATATAGAAAAAGTCACCTCCTTGAGTTGGTATGTTTTTGGGGTGAGGTAGAAGGTAAGAGAATCTTTCCCTGTAAAGTCTGCAGTCTTTACAATCAAAGTATCATATATCAAATGAGATATGACAATGGGCGTATTCGCCTTGTGCACGATAGAAACAAAACCGTAAATATTGGTGAGCTTAGATTCTCCATCGCTATTCGTAACCTTGGCATACAGCACCTCCTCTCCGTCTGCCAGATTTTTAAACTGAGCAGTAAAGGTAGCTACTTGAGCATTGGCATATCCTATGACACTTATTAATATGATGAGTAATGAAGTTCTCACAATTTCTGTTGTATAACGCACAAATCAACAGATTAGTTACCGTAATCTTATAGTTTATTATGCAAATAATAGCTTTCCTTCTATATACGGCACTTATGGCATGCCATACCAACGCACCAAAAATGGATATAGTCTAATAAACATTTGGTTTTTGGGATAGTAGCGCACGGATTAAACTCTATTCCTTTTTAGTCTTACCTTCGTATCCTTGGTTAAAATACCCGAAATAGCACCAATAAAAAGTAAACTTAAAATACTACCAGACGCACCTGGCGTTTATAAGTATTTTGACAAAAACGACACCCTGCTTTACATTGGTAAAGCCAAAAGTCTAAAAAAGCGAGTAAGCTCCTATTTCAACAGGAACCAACACGAAAGCCGAAAGACAAAAGTACTTGTAAGCAAAATATGGGATGTGAATATCACGGTAGTACCTACCGAGATGGATGCCCTACTGCTCGAAAATAGCCTAATAAAGGAGTTTCAGCCGAAGTACAATATCAACCTCAAGGACGACAAAACATTTCCGGTAATAATGGTCACCAAAGAGCGGTTCCCAAAGGTCTATCCGGTACGTAATCCCAAAAAAGGGGCAGGCACCTATTTTGGCCCGTACACCAATGTGCGGCTCATGCGCATAGTACTTGATCTTTGCAAAAAGATTTATCCTACGCGCAATTGCAACTACAACCTGTCCAAAAAAAACATAGATGCAAGCAAATTCAAAGTATGCCTGGAGTACCAGATTGGAAACTGCAAAGGGGCCTGTGAAGGACTAGAAAGTGAAAAAGAGTACACGGAGAGTATCAATGGCATTAAGAACATACTTCGTGGGCACTTGAAAGAAGTAAAAGATCACTTGAAATATAAAATGGAACGGGCTGCTGCAGATTGGCAGTTTGAAGAAGCCGAAAAATACAAAATAAAGCTCGATATCATTGACAAATATCAAACACGTAGTACGGTAGTAAACGCTCGTATCAATGATGTAGACGTGCTCAACATCGCCCAAAATGATCGTTACGCATACATCAATTACTTGCGTATATCTGGCGGGATAATCATCCAATCCAAGAATATGGAGATTAAGAAAAAAATGGAGGAGACTACCGAGCAGTTACTCGAGATAGCCTACGGAGACATCAGCAGTTTCAAGACCAATACAGAGACCGTAGAAATTATAGTTCCTACGCCATTGCCGTTAGAAGCTAATTTCGTAGTACCCGTCAGTGGGGACAAGAAAAAACTTTTGCTCTTGAGCTACAAAAATGCTCAACTCTATATGCAAGAAAAAACCAACCAATACGAAAAATTGGATCCGGACTTGCGTGTGGAGCGACTGCTTACCAACATAAAAAAAGACCTTCGGCTAAAAGACCTTCCGGTACATATGGAATGCTTTGACAACTCAAATATACAAGGAGCATATCCTGTAAGTGCCTGTGTGGTTTTTCGAAATGGCAAGCCAAGTAAAAAAGACTACCGCCATTTCAATATCAAAACAGTAGAAGGTCCCGATGACTTTGCAAGTATGTACGAAGGCCTAACCCGAAGATACAGTCGTATGATCGCAGACAAAGAACCATTTCCTCAGCTTATAGTAATAGATGGCGGGAAGGGCCAACTGAGCAGCTCTGTGCAAGCATTAAAAGACCTCGGCATCTATGGTCAAATTGCTATTATTGGTATTGCCAAAAGACTAGAAGAAATATACTACCCCGGAGATAGTATGCCATTATATATTGATAAAAAATCGGAAAGTCTCAGGGTAATACAGCACATGCGAGATGAAGCACACCGCTTTGGCATCACCCATCATCGCAATAGGAGAAGTCAAGGGACAATAGTGAGTCAACTAACCGAGATAAAAGGCATTGGAGCCGAGTCAGCTACAGAATTACTCAAGACCTTCAAGTCGGTGGCTCGCATCAAAAAAACATGCTTTGATGACTTAGCTAACGTCGTAGGACCGGCAAAAGCAAAACTAGTGATCAATTATTTTGAAAAGTAAGTTACTCGATTACATAGCAAACAACGGTTTACAAGCATTCAAAAGACTTTGTTATGTGTATACCCAGGGGTTCTCCCACAGCTGCGTGCTAGACAGCTGCCAACTCAATACAGGAGTAAATGGAGGTAAGTATGAACTAATAGCTGCATTTGGCGCTCAAAACACCTACCGTAATATGGTAGAAATACAGCGTGCAACAGAACAAAAAAAGTGGCTCTTTGGAGCATTGGGTTATGACCTAAAAAATCAATTTGAAAAACTAGAAAGCAATAATTCTTCAATCATAAACACAGAGAACCTCCTTTTCTTTGAGCCAAAAACAATGATCATACTCCGAAAAAATGGTGAATTGGACGTACTAGGAGACCCGCTACAACAGTCTTTTTGGAACGATAAAGACCTTCCCATGCATAGGCAATTAAGCTGCGACCAATTGCCTACTGAGAAAGAAACATACATCGAAAAAATAGAAACCATCCACGAACTCATTCGAGCTGGCGAGGTTTATGAACTCAATTATTGTGTACCGCATACACGTACTTTTACACACTTTTCTCCTATTCGTTTTCAGCTCGATCTTATTAAAACCTCTCCCGTACCCATGGCATCTTATCTGAAAGCAGACCATATACACCTCTGCGGAGCCAGTATGGAACGATACTTACTCAAAGATGGGAACAAACTCATCAGCCAACCCATAAAAGGCACAATACGCAAAGGGATATCCCCGCAAGAAGATGAAAAGCTAATAGCAGACTTAGAAAACTCCGAAAAAGATCGAGCAGAGAATGTCATGATAGTTGATTTAGTGCGCAATGATTTAAATAAAATTTGCGAACGAGGAAGTGTTCATGTTACCGAGTTATTTGGTATATACAGCTACTTACAAGTACATCAAATGATCTCTACGGTTGAAGGTACGGTAGACCCTGCGGTAAACCTCACCCAAATTCTGGAAGCAAGTTTCCCAATGGGCAGTATGACAGGGACTCCTAAAATAGCAGCGATGCAATACATCGAAACATTAGAACACTTCAAACGTGGTTGGTACAGTGGTGCCGTGGGATATATAACTCCCGACGGTAATTTTGACTTTAATGTTGTGATACGAAGTGTGCTTTGCGATATGCAGGAAAAGGTGTTGAACTATAATGCTGGAGGTGCTATAACCATAGACTCAGAACCAGAAAGCGAGTGGAATGAGGTGCAGCTTAAAACCAAAGCAATTACCCAAATATTGGGGGACTAAGAACCGTATAATGTGGTTGCTAAAATATAGTCCCTTAACAGCATAACTTATAGTATCAATGGGGATATGGTGCAGCATTCTACCCATAAAAAATCAATATTAAATCTACTTATTTATTGCGATTAGCACATAAATATGACGCTATTCTTTAAATTTGTGCAACTCACGCACTACCATGACTCAAAACATCCGTTCACTGAACCTCAATGATTTCAAAAATGGGAATCCTACCACCAAACAGAAATTCGTACAAGAACTTGGCGATGCATACGAACGTATTGGGTTTGTGGCCATCTACAACCATCAACTGAGTAATGAGCTAACGGAGAATCTATATGCGTATACCAAAGAATTTTATGCGCTACCGTTAGAAACAAAAATGAAATACCACATAGCCGGTATTGCTGGTCAGCGTGGTTTCACCTCGTGGGGAACGGAGCACTCCAAAGATAGCAAAGTAGGTGATCTCAAAGAATTCTACCACTTTGGTCAGACCATACCAACTCATTTGCAAACCACTTACGACTACCACAAAAATGTACAGGTAGATGAGGTCCCTGGCTTTAACGAGTATGGGCTCAAGGCATACGCTGCTTTACAGGAAACAGGCAAGTATATGCTTAGGGCTATAGCGTTATATCTAGACCTAGAAGAAACCTATTTTGACGATTACATAGCTTACGGAAATAGCATACTACGACCCATACACTACGGCCCAATAAAGGACGCTCCCAAAAATGCCGTGAGAGCAGGACAGCACGAAGACATTAACTTGATAACCCTTCTTATGGGTGCTAGTGCTGCTGGTTTGGAAGTATTAGACAAGCAAAACACTTGGGTCCCCATCACGGCATTGCCGAACCAACTAGTGGTAAATGTGGGTGATATGCTGCAACGACTGACCAACAATAAACTTCGCAGCACCACCCATCGTGTTGTAAACCCTCCAAAAGAGGAATGGGGAACAACCCGTTTTTCTATACCTTATTTCTTGCATCCGGTATCCGAGATGAGACTTGACTGTTTAGACAACTGCATCACTGCAGAGAATCCAAAAGCATATGACGATATATCTGCGGGTGAATTCTTAACAGAACGCTTGATAGAAATAGGCCTTTTAAAGAAGAAGTAGGGCTCTACCTCTTCTGCAGTTATGCGATAAATATTAGAAATAGGATTTACAACAACTTGGTAATAGAAGAAATCAAAACCAGACCAACTTTAATTTCTTTACTGGCGTCTTTTGAAGTTCCTTTGCACGCATATTATTTTCACTATTGAATCGTTATCTTAAAGACATAATCAAAATTAGTTGGCCCATCATAATTGGGCAACTTGGCATGGTATTTACAGGTTTTTTTGACACGCTTATGGTGGGCAAACTTGGCTACGAGTCGCTAGCTGCTGCAGGTATTTGCAATGGAGTTTTCTTTTTCATTAGTGTATTTCCCATTGGTGTATCTATGGCCTATGCTACGATAGTAGGTATACTACAAGGTAAGGGAAAAACGTCTAACTACAGGCTCTTAGCACGCGATAGTTTTATTACTACTATTGGTCTATCTCTAGTAGCATCCGCCGTTATCTACGGCTTAGTTACTCATTTCTCTATACTGGGACAAACAGCTCAAGTACAAGAACTTGCAGTGCCTTATATGTCCTTACTCATGTGGTCATTGCTACCCATGATGGTGTTTTTCTTTGCCAAAAATATGTGCGATGGTTTCAGTTTTACGATTGGCGGAATGGTTATTACGCTAACGGCTCTAGTACTCAATATATTTCTTAACTGGGTATTCATCTATGGTAATCTTGGTTCTGAAGCCTACGGACTAAACGGGGCTGGATACGCCACCATTCTATCACGTATATTCTTAGCAGTAAGTATGCTGTTGGTATTCTTTTACTCGAAACGAATCCCAATTTCTTGGCATCAGTTTATTGCATCTTTCAGCGAGTCTGGACGCATATCATTTTACAAACGAATTTTTGCTATTGGTTTCCCGTCTGGTTTACAGTACTTTTTTGAAGTAGCCGCATTTGCCGGAGCCGCAGTTATGGCTGGATGGCTGGGAGCCCAAGAGCTCGCAGCTCATAATCTGGCAATCACACTCGCATCCGTCACCTATATGTTTGCAGGAGGTATATCTGCAGGGAGCAGTATCTGTGTTGCCAAAGCCTATGGCAATAAAAATAAAGAAAATATAAAAGCATATGGCTACAATGGCCTCAAACTTGGCTTTATAGTCACCGTTCTTTTTGCCCTTGGCTTCTACGTATTCAATAAGCCCTTAGCAGCACTATTTACCTCAGAGCCTACCGTACTCAAAATGGGAGCTGAACTGCTCATTATAGCAGCTATTTTTCAACTAAGCGACGGTATACAGGCCATTGGAGTAGGTATACTAAGAGGTATAGAAGATGTAATTATGCCTAGTGCTCTTATATTTATTGCCTATTGGATCATTGCAATGCCTATTGGCTATTACCTATCACACTATGGCTCACCAGATGCTGTTTACTACGGGGTCAATGGCATTTGGATTGGCCTGTGCATCGGACTTACTATTTCAGCAGGATTTCTTTCTTATCGTTTTTATTATTTACTTCGAAGCACATGAGACTATCCACTGTTTGCGCATTCCTGGTTTTAGCTATTTATAGTTTAGGGCAAACAAGCTTGGGTATTGTGGTAGAACCTACGCTCAATTTTACTCACATAGGTCTTGAGCCAAAAAACCTGTCAGACTCATTTAGCCGTATGAAATCTCATGACTACACCGTGGGCCTCGGAATAGAAATACGTAAGAATATCGATCGTTTTCGGTCCTATTCCATTATACCAGGATTTCATCAAACAAATACACTAACAGCGTTAGAAAATTTGCAATTTTTAGATATTGTACATCCACAATTACCGGAAATAAGGGACTTAGCCTTTGCTGCAACTAAGCGAGCAGAAATATGTTATCGCCAAATGTATTTGGGATCCCAATTCCTGTATAACAAGCAGCTAAAGGTAAAGGGAGTTAATTCGAAAGTAAAAGTAAATATAGGCGGAGGCTTAGGGGCATTCATTTTGTTTTCGCACGATACCAAAGTAACTACTGAGGGGTTTACCATAAATGGCAATTACACCACCATAATCAAAGATTCTACAGGGGTAGAAATCAATCCTTTTCTATGTCAAGTATTGCTAACCGCTGATTTTACCATTAAAGTGCTGCCCAGCACCGATCTGGTAGGGGGGATAAAAGCAACGCTCCCTGTAACGGCTACCACTTCGTCTCAGCCAAAAATGACCGTGTGGACACCTGCACTGCGCATTGGCATTAGACAACTATTGTAAATCTATCGGATTAGAAAAACCGAGCCGCTCACCTCAAGTAGTTCTATGCCAGAAGAAACGGGTTTTTCGTATCGGATGATAAAGAAATAGTGATCACTCTTCACTCTATCTTTTTGGTATATACCATCCCACCCAAAATTTTCTGGCGTACTCTCATGCAACATTTCACCCCAGCGGTTAAAAATATTCATACTCTTAAGGATGACATTGCCCGTAGGCCGGAATATATCATTGAGTCCGTCCCCGTTTGGTGAGAAGGCATTTGGGACGAATATATCGCAAGCAAAAGGTAAAAAATTGAGATCAACATTATCTGTAAAAGTACCACACTTGTTGGTTACGGTAACACCATAAGCGCCCGATGCACTCAATACACGTATGGGCCCAACAAAACCATCAGACCAAACATAAATAGCCTCAGGAGTTGTCACGTCTATTTCTATTAAACTGCCGCCACACAGAGTACTGTCACTGCCCAAATTGAATACAGGTGATGGCAAAATCCCTACCGCAATACTATCCCTGAACGAGCAGCCTGTTTCAGTGAGCTCTGCCCATAGAATCCCATCACTTTTTACTTGTGTAAATGAATCTGTACTGCCTGTACTCCACTCAACTGTTGCACTTCCTTTTACTATACTTTTCTCAAAAGAGACCCCTTCACATATTGTGGTATCAGCCCCCAATTCAAATAATGGTCTTGCATAAACAGATGTAGTCAGAGATGCGGTGTCCCTGCACCCTCCTATTGCAACCGCATACCTTACCTCATTCAGACCAAGCTTAGTTGGCGTAAATATTCCTGACGTATCTATGCCATCTCCAAGCCAATCGCCACCACTAATAACTGCACGTATGCTTACAGTGGGATCTCCCACACAATAACTTGGGTCTAAGCTTGCTATCTTATTGTTGGGTTGAGGTACAACAACTATCGAATCTTTATGTATATCATAACAACCAGAACCGTCCAACGCTTCTAATGTAATGTAGTATTTCCCTTCGAGGGCATAACTGTGCGATACGGCATTGCCACTTCCCGTAGCTCCATCTCCAAAATCCCAAGTACTTGCTACCGAAACATCCGTAGTTTGGTGGTCAAAATCAAACTTATTGTTCAATAGACACA
>CAJXIQ010000073.1 GCA_913054375.1 uncultured Bacteroidota bacterium | reverse complement strand
AACAAAGCACGTGAAGACATGCTTGCCTTCTTGAAACCAGATCCAAAGGACACCATGTTCAACATTACGGATAGCAAAGAATATGATAAAGCACTTGAAGCTTGTCAACTTTGGGCTCGTGATGAAGATGGTGAGAAAGCAGGAACATGGATAAACGACAATTTAGTGCATGTGCCATCAGCTGGTGTAATGGCTATATTTTCCCGTATCAAAAATGATGCAAAAACGCTAGAAGCAGATGTTCTTGAAAAACTTGCTGCGCGTGTAGATGCGACAGACTTTAAATTTGACCAGTTACAAGCTAAAGTATTGGCTAAATCAAATTATGTTATGGAAGGCGAAAATTACGAAGCAGACATTTTAATGGTTGCGTCTAATTCAACCGGTACACCGGACATAATGGTAGGTGAAACTCCTGTTGACATTGAATCTGGTGTAGGTAAATACACTCAGAGAGCAAGTGGTGTTGGTATCAAAACTTTTGCTGGACGAATCATCGTTGATGGCAAACCGTTCACATTTGAAGAAGAATTTACGGTCTTCAAACCTGCTGCAACCATTGCGGCAACAGAAATGAACCTATTGTATAAAGGAATAGACAATCCCATGTCTATATCTGTTCCAGGTTTTGCTGCAAGTGAGGTTAAGATTTCTGCTCCAGGGCTTAGACTTAAGTCAATGGGCGGAGGAAAGTATAACGCAAAAGTACCTGCAAGTACAAACAAGTCTGTTACGATAACAGCGTCAATAACAAGAGACGGAAAATCAAAAGTTGTTGGTTCCCAGAAATTTAGAGTTAGGAGTTTACCGCAACCTACCGCACAACTCGGTGGTATACCAAATGATGGATTACCAAAAGGGAAAGCCTCTGTTGGAGCACAATCTGTGATAATTGCATCTATGGGTGCAGGATTTGCATACAACTTGAATTACCGAGTTACCGGTTTTAAACTGATAATGGCCTACAAAAGACGTCCACCAGTATTGGCATCGTCGCAAAATGGAGCTCTTACAAGCAAGATGAGATCGATGATCAAATCGGCTAAGTCAGGGGATAGAATTTTGATAGAAGCAATTAGAGCAAAAGAAGCAAAATATGGTTTCAATGCTAATTTAAGCCCTATCATTATCACGTTAAGATAATTAGTTGAATAAATATTCGTTACTTTTGCGAAGTAGATAGAAAGATATGAAGAGAACAATGTTAATATTTATGACCTGCATGCTTATTGCAGGTGCATCGAAAGCACAAATAAGCGCTTTTGAGGATTTCACTTATCCGCACACCGCGGTAAAGGAGCGTAAAGCTGTTCCCTATCGCTACATCCGTGAAGCAAATGTTAAATGGAGCAAACGTATACATCGCATAATAGATGTACGCGAGAAGCAAAATAAGGTAATGCACTGGCCACGTAATCCATTCTACCTTATGATATGGAACGCAGCCATGGATGGAGACGTAGTAGCTTATGCTAACGACTCTCTCACGTCTATCAAAACTCCTGAAGATATACTGAAGGAAGTTAGTATCCAAACAACTGTTCAAGTACCTAATCCGGAAAATCCTGGAGATCCATATGATTTGATTTCAACAATTGTTTTTGAAACATACGAACCAGAACAAATAGCAAAGTATCGACTAATGGAAGATTGGATATTTGATTTCAACTATTCCGACTTCAGAGCTAGAATTATAGCTATTGCTCCTCTTATCAGACTTCCAACTGAGTCAGGGATCGATTTAGGAGAAGTTCCTATTTACTGGTTAAAAATGGAAGACCTCAGAGATAAATTAGTTCAACAAGAGGTATTCAATTCAAAAAATGACGCCGCTCGTATGAGTTTTGATCATTGGTTCCAAATGAGACAGTTCAGTAGTTACATCGTAAAAGAAAGTAATATGTATGACCTGGATATTGCACAATTTGAAGAGTTCAGAGATGATGGCGTTGAAGCACTCCTTGAAAGTGATCGAATCAAAAATGACTTATTCATTCTAGAGCATGACCTCTGGGAATACTAGAACCTATCAATACAAAAAAAAAGGCGACTCAAATGAGTTGCCTTTTTTTTTGCTTCATTTTAGCACAACAATATCCAGTATAAAAGAGGTATGTTAGCAATAGCATTCCTCTTTTATATACCGTAAGGATATGTATTGGTGACCTAACATTTCTTGAACACTACGGCTACACCCTGCCCTACTCCTATGCACATTGTTGCCAATGCGTATTTAGCAGATTCACGTTTTTTAAACTCATGTAGCAATGTACTTGTAATGCGTGCTCCACTTGCCCCTAAAGGGTGTCCTATGGCTATAGAGCCACCGTTTACATTGATAATATCAGGATTAAGGTCTAAATCTCTTATACACGCTATTGCCTGTGCTGCAAAGGCTTCGTTTAGTTCTATTAAATCTAAATCATTTGTGGTGATACCTGCACGTTTAAGCGCTTTCTCAGTTGCCGGCACAGGCCCTACGCCCATTATATCTGGGTGTACCCCTGCTGCTGCACTACTTACTACCTCTGCTATTGGCTCTAAATTATATCTTTTTAATGCTTCTTCACTTACGATCAGTAGTGCAGCAGCACCATCATTTACTCCACTGGAATTCCCAGCAGTAACTGTTCCTCCTTTTCTAAAAGCTGGGCTTAAGCTGTTCAGTTTCTCTATACTACTCAATCTCGGATGCTCATCTTGAACAAAAAGAATATCCTCTTTCTTACGCTGTGGCACTGAAATAGGAATTATTTCTTCTGCAAATCGATTTGCGTTTAACGCATTCTGGTATTTCTGCTGTGTATGGTGGGCAAAGGCATCTTGCTCTTCTCGTGTTATCTTATATTTCTTTACTACATTTTCAGCAGTCTCTCCCATAGGGTAAGGAAAATACATATTGGATAATTTTGGATTGACAAATCTCCAGCCAATAGACGTATCATAGACTCTATTGCTTCTACTATAGGCACTTTCGGCCTTTGGCATCACAAAAGGAGCTCTACTCATGCTCTCTACTCCTCCTGCTATGAACATATCTCCATGGCCTACCGCAATGTTTTTGGATACATCTGCTATAGCTTGTAAACTACTAGCACACAGTCTATTGATGGTAAGACCAGGTACTGTAACAGGCAAACCTGCGAGCAATAAACTCATACGAGCCACATTTCTATTGTCTTCTCCAGCTTGATTGGCTGCACCAAGAATAACGTCTTCTATTTCATTCAGATCAATACTGGCATTACGCTGAACTAAGGCTTTGATAACATCTGCTGCTAAATCATCTGGACGTATCGGTGCCAGTGTTCCGCCAAACTTGCCCACAGCACTACGTGCCGCATCTACTACATATGCTCGTTTCATTGCAAGCAAATGTAATTACTTATCTATAGTTTTGGTAACAAATGAATACATCGGGTGAGATGATTTCATATTGGCTTTTACAAACGCCTTATCCTCTGGCATGTGATTTACGTCGAGTAACCAACTTGGAGAATGCTTTTCTATCATATAACGATGGTAGTAGTACTCTGCATTATGAGCATTCGAATCAATAATACTGTTTAAGTCTGCATACCCTTTTTTGAAAGCAGACAATTTCTCAATAGGCCACGTAAGGTACTCTGCTTTCATACAAAGAAACACTGCTTTGTAGCACTTTTGGTCTGTCGTTAGCGTACTCATTGCTTCTAGTTCATTTAAAGCCTTCAATACCTTACCTTCATCCTGACTTTGGTAAACCATTCTTAAATCAGCTATGCTGCTAAAGGAAATTAATAATAATAATGCGAACACCTTCATACTACATCAATAACAAAATCCAATAAAAAATAGCCTGAACAAATATCATCCAATAGCTTCTACCAGAAGTAATGGGCACTTTTCTGAACAATAGCTGAAAAACAAAAGAGAAACCAAACCAACATACATAATTAAAGATGGGAACACTTACGGTATCCCACCACCACCAAGAAAATCGTATAGCCACTGGCTCAAGCAATACGTCATATGCCGTAACAACAGCAGCAGCAATGGCAGATGCTAGTATTTTATTATTGGTAATTAGATTTACCATGCTCCGAGATGCAATACAGAGCATCGCCCAGTTTAAAGCAATGGTGACAGGTACTCCTCCCAGCTTTGATCCCAGTATAGTCCCGTATTGATAATCACCAAATAGATATCCATAATTAACGCCGACATATTCTACCGCAAAGCCCCCAATGAATATGAGCACAAGAGGAAAAATATTAAACTTGGTCCATTTGCCCTCTTCTACCATCACAAGTGCAAAGCTGAAAATAAGCATCAGTGGAGTCATACTCATAAAAAAAGACCTACTAACGGGCAATAGCATGCCTATAGTGCCTACAGCGTAGGGAACTAAAAGCAGTGTGAAAAAATGTTTTTTAATAAATTTAGTAATCACCTCTTATAATATCTGTTGAAATTTTTGCAGACAGCAAACATAAAGGAATGCCACCACCGGGATGCACACTTCCTCCACAAAAATATAAACCCTTATGCTTTGAACTAAAATTTGCCTGCCTTAAAAAAGCTGACATCTTATTATTGGAGCTTGTACCATATAGCGCACCCTTGTAACTACCCGTCTTGCTCATAATGAGTTGCGGCGTGAGTTGATGCTCTACCCGTATGTCTCCTGCAATATCTCTCTCAATAATTTTTTCCAATTTAGCGATTATATTTTTTCTTGCATGAGCAATTATGGTCTCCCAATCTTGATTATCATCAAAAGGAGCATTGACCATCACAAACCAATTTTCGCCCCCTTCGGGAGCATCATTGGCATTCATTTTACTACTAATATGCAGATATACCGTGGGATCAGCGTCTATTCGTTTGTTTTTAAAAATATTGGCAAACTCTTTTTTGTAGTCATTGGAGAAAAAGATGTTGTGCACATCCAACTCCTTGTAACTTGACTTCATTCCCCAATAAAATATCAATGCAGAACTAGAGGGTTCATAATCCTTGCTGCTATCACCAATGAGTGATTTTAACGGACCACGTGCGGCAGAAGCTACATCCATATTACACAAGACAATATGATACTCTTCACTTTCATTTATTACGAATATTCCATTACGCTTAACAACACTGTCTACCCGTGTTTCAAACTGAAATTGAACACCTAAATTTACTGCTTTTGTGTATAAGGCATCCGCTATAGAGCGTATACCCTCCTTGGGAAAGAATGCTCCAATCCCAAATTCATAGTGTGGTATAACATTGAGTGTAGCCGGAGCTTGATACGGATTACTACCGTTGTATGTAGCATAACGATCAAAAAACTGAGTAGTTTTTGGATTGCTAAACCGTTTGGCATTTTGAGTATGCATATTCTTAAACACCTCTACCTTCGGTAATCTAAAAATACTTTTAAGCGTACCCCAGTTTAAGTAAGTACTGATTTTATGCAGCGACTTCTCAAGGAATACATGATTGGTAATTTGAAATTTTGTCTCGCTATCTTTTAGATGGGCATTTATCGTTTCTGGACGTTCTCCTAATTTTTGAAAAAACTCAATCAACAATTGCTTTCTGTTTTTGGTGGCAGTCAGTCGTGTACCGTCATCCCAAAAATAGTTGCATATCGTTTCTAACTCCTCATATTTGAACGGAATATCATGTTGCCCATCAATGGACAAAAGCTCATCTACATACTGAGGCATCGTGAATAGAGATGGTCCTGTATCCCACCTGTAGCCATCGCTTTGCCAAACTCCCATCTTACCGCCATAGGTATCACTCTGCTCATATACGGTAACCGTATATCCTGCGGCGGCTAATCTTATAGCCGACGCTAATCCAGCTACTCCAGCCCCTAAAATGGCTATTTTCTGTTCTGATCTATTGTGTTTCAAATTGTGGGCAATTAGCCGATTACTCAAACAAAGATAAAACATCAAAACTCTCATATTGTTTAACTTTGCTGTCAATGTTACAACGACCTCAAACACTTTTTTTTCTTGCCATAGTTGGTATTTGCACAATGCTAATGTTTTCCGATACCGTTTTCTACATGGCAGAAAACACAACCACTAAAGAAAAATACAGTATTGAGTATGATCAAACTGAAATGATCGCTGCAGACGGCACGGCAAAAGAGAACAATACTTGGCTCTTATCCTTTACTGCAGCAATTGCTGCACTTAGTCTAACATCATTGCTCGTGTTTAAAAACCGAAAACTACAAGCTCTTTTATCCTCTTTCAATTTTTTATTCATTTTGGGCCTTATTGTAATGATGTACATGTACAGTATACACATGAGCTATTTCGAAGGACTAAATGCTGATGTAGCTTCTTCATTCACGTTTGCTGCTTTATTGCCCATAGTACTGCTTTTGTGTAACCTTCTGGCTCTTCGCGGAATTAAAAAAGACGAGCAGCTAATTCGCTCTATGGATAGACTGAGATAAATAATTACTTGAAAATCCTAGACATACATAACTTTAGTGTAAAGTTTAAACTAAATAAAACGGAATTCTTTGAGGCCGTGAAAGGCATAAACCTCTCAATAAACCAAGGTCAAATACTTGGTTTAATAGGTGAAAGTGGTAGCGGAAAATCTGTCACAAGCCAAGCTATTACAAGACTTTTAGAGGATGCTACATGTTCAGGAGATGTTAATTTTCTATACCATAATAATAAAATAAATCTACTCACTTGCAGTGGCCACGTATTGAAAGGGATACGAAAAAATGAGATTTCTTATATTTTTCAGGAACCTATGACGGCTCTCAATCCACTTCTACCTTGCGGTAAGCAGATACTAGAAAGTGCTATCCATAAGAATGAAGAATACCTCCAAGAACTCCTCTCCAAAGTAGAGTTAACCGATACTAAACGCGTGGCAGAGAGCTACCCACACGAACTAAGTGGTGGCCAACGTCAACGTATCATGATCGCCATGGCTTTAGCCAAAAAACCAACACTACTTATAGCCGATGAGCCCACCACCGCATTGGATATTGCCGTGCAAACAGAAATACTACAATTGCTCAAAAAGATAAGCCGCAACGAGAAAATGGGAATTCTCTTCATTACCCACGATTTACTCTCATTGAAAGGATTTGCTGATACTATTGCGGTTATGTACCACGGAGATATCGTAGAAGTAAATGATGCCAATAGCATTCTAAATAAGCCACAACATCCGTATGCAAAGGCACTCATTGAAAGCAGAGCTACCTATGAAAAACGTGGCAGAGTACTCGCAGAAATAGATGACTTACTGCAAGAAGACGAAAAAGGATTACAATTTTTATTGCCTAAAAAACAAGCCCTTACACAAGAGAAAAATAGCAGTGATGCCATACTAAAACTTACTGGTGTAGAAAAATCTCATTACAAAACAGAACTCTTTACAAAGACAGAGACCAAAGTACTGCACGATATTCACCTGACATTGAACCAAGGTGACATCCTCGGATTAATAGGCGAAAGTGGTAGTGGTAAAAGCACCATTGCTAAACTCATTCTCAAAATATGGAATACGACCAACGGAAATATTTCGTATCAAAATAAAGATCTAAACGCTGTCGAAGACCTTTCTCGTGAAATTCAATTGGTTTTCCAGGATCCCTTTTCATCATTAAACCCTAAACATAAGATAGGAAATGCAATAGCAGAAGTACTACAAACCTTAAGCAAAAAGGAGGGTTCCGTGTCAGTAAAATCAGCACTAAAGAATAATGTGGTATCTTTGCTGGAAGAAGTAGGCCTAGTAGCTTCTGATTTTGATAAATATCCTCACGAGTTTTCTGGCGGACAACGACAACGAATTTGCATCGCTAAAGCACTCGCAAAAAATCCCAAAATTATTGTTTTAGATGAGGCTGTAAGTGCACTAGATGTAAGTGTACAAGCCAAAGTTATAAACCTGCTAAACAACCTCAAAAGAGAAAAAGGCCTCACCTATCTGCTAATCTCCCACGATATGAATGTGGTGAGTTATTTCTGCAACAAAATAATAGTACTCAAACACGGTAAAATAGTAGAAGCAGGAGAAACAGACAAATTAATACGTAGCCCAACATCAGACTACACCAAAACATTGCTGGAACACAGCATCAATTGAAAAAACAGTGAAAAAGCGAAATAATCGGATAAAAAGATCGAACAGCTACAACGAAGTACTGGGAGTACTCGCAGCTAGTCCAAATAAACTGCTCAACTACAAGCAAGTTGGAGCAAAAGTCCCCCAACACTCCTACAAAGAAGTAAATCATATACTGGAACTGCTTGTCAAAGATGGCAAGTTGAAACAACCAGAAATAGGTAAATACATGTTCCAAAAAAGGACAGAAGATGAAATCATTGGTAAGCTAGACTTCAACTCACGTGGCGATGCATACTTGATGGTAGAAGATGTAGATGACGATATCAAAGTAAAATCAGGTGACACACTCGATTCTTTTGATGGAGATGAAGTAGCCGTAAGATTGAAGTATTTAGCAGGGAAGACAAAGCCTAGAGCTTTTGTAACACGCGTAATAAAACGGGCCAGAGAAACTTATGTAGGTACTGTTTCTGCTGGAGGAAATTCGTTTTTCATCATTCCAGATGGTAACAAAATGCACACAGATTTTTTCTTGCCTAAAGAGCGACTAAATGGAGCTAAAGATGGCGATAAAGTCATTTTTAAATTCAAAGACTGGCCAGCTAAAGCTAAAAACCCGTATGCCCGAGTAGTAGACATACTCGGAAGATCCGGAGAAAATACAGCAGAAATGCACGCCATCGTTGCAGAATTTGGTTTCAATACCAAATTTGACGACAAGGTAGAGCAAGCAGCAGACGCATTCCCAAAAGAAATAACCACAGCAGAAATAGCGAAACGAGAAGACTTTAGAAACATTACTACATTTACTATTGACCCTGCCGATGCAAAAGATTTTGATGACGCACTTAGTTTCCAAACATTGCCCAATGGTAACGTGGAAATAGGCGTTCACATAGCAGATGTATCGCATTATGTGACACCAAGCGACACTATTGACCAAGAGGCTGTAGAGAGAGCTACATCTGTATACCTCGTAGATAGGACAATTCCTATGCTTCCCGAGCGATTGAGCAACGGATTGTGCTCACTGAGACCACACGAGGAATCATTGACCTTTTCTGCCATATTTGAGCTAAACGCAAAAGGAAATGTACAGAAATACCGTTTTGCAAAAACAGTTATCTTCTCCGACCATAGATTTGCGTATGAAGACGCACAAGAAGTAATAGAAAATAAACAAGGTCCGTATGCTAAAGAACTAGAAACAATGAACAACATTGCTCTAAAACTTAGAAATGCACGATACGATAACGGAGCTATCAATTTTGAAACTACCGAATTTCGATTTGTCCTAGATGACCAAGGAACTCCTACTGCTGTAATTCCGAAAGTGCGTAAAGATGCACACAAAATGATAGAAGAGTATATGCTACTGGCCAATAAGTATGTAGCTATGCACCTCTATACCAAAAACGACAAAGCTCCACTACCCTATCGTGTGCACGAAGAACCTAGTCAAGAAAAAATGACGGACTTTGTAGAAACAGCCGTGGAATTTGGTCATAAAATAGATATGTCTAGTAATAAGGCATACAGTAAGTCCATAAACGAAATGGTAGCTAAAATAGAAGGAACACTGGAAGGTGACATCCTACAACCGCTCGCAATACGCAGTATGGAGAAAGCCTACTACACAAGCAAAAAGATAGGTCACTTTGGACTGGCATTCGAGCACTATGCTCACTTCACCTCTCCTATTCGTAGATATCCTGATCTTATTACACACAGAATGCTTCACGACTACCTTACTAAGAAAAAATCATTTGACTACGGAGATGTAGAAAGAATGGCAAGCCACAGTAGCAAGCAAGAACA
>CAJXIQ010000072.1 GCA_913054375.1 uncultured Bacteroidota bacterium | reverse complement strand
TGTCCGTCTGTAATCGAAATTACATTAGTGGGTATATACGCCGAAACGTCACCTGCTTGTGTCTCAATGATCGGAAGTGCGGTTAAAGAACCTCCTCCTTTTACCATATGTTTGATAGACTCTGGAAGATCATTCATTTGCTTCGCTATCTCATCAGAACCATTCACCTTGGCAGCTCTCTCTAGAAGACGAGAGTGCAGGTAAAATACGTCTCCTGGATAAGCCTCACGCCCCGGAGGACGTTTTAGTAGAAGCGATACCTCACGGTATGCCACTGCTTGCTTACTTAAATCATCAAAAACGATAAGTGCCGGTCTTCCCGTATCACGGAAGAATTCACCTATTGCAGCACCCGCCATTGGGGCGTAAAACTGCATAGGAGCAGGATCTGCAGCAGAAGCAGAAACCACAACCGTATAGGCCATAGCTCCTTTTTGCTCAAGAGCAGAAACCACTTGCTTCACAGTAGATGATTTTTGACCACACGCTACGTAAATACAAAATACAGGTTCTCCTTTATCGTAAAATTCTTTTTGGTTGATGATGGTATCAATAGCAACGGCAGTTTTACCCGTTTGTCTATCCCCAATGATAAGCTCTCTCTGTCCTCTACCTACTGGAATCATCGCGTCTACCGCTTTTAACCCTGTTTGCATTGGTTCAGAAACTGGCTCTCTGTAAATCACACCTGGAGCTTTACGCTCTAAAGGCATTTGGAATGTATCCCCCGCTATTGGTCCTTTACCGTCTATCGGTTGGCCCAGCGTATTTACAACTCTACCTAGCATACCCTCACCTACATCTATAGAGGCAATTCTATTGGTACGTTTCACAGTATCGCCTTCGCTAATACCTACTGAGCTACCAAGAAGTACCGCTCCTACGTTATCTTCTTCTAGATTCAATACGATACCTTGTACACCGTTGTCAAATTCGATAAGCTCACCCGATTTTACTTGAGTAAGTCCGTAAATACGAGCAATACCGTCACCCACTTGGAGTACTGTACCTACTTCTTCTAATTGAGCATCGGTTTTTACACCTGCTAGTTGCTCTTTTATTATGCTAGAAACTTCGTCTGGTCTTATTGCAGCCATTCTATTGTCTAATTATAAATTAATGTTTTTCTGATTTCTCTAAGTTCTTTTGACACGCTCTTGTCCATAAGCTTGTCTTCATGCTTGATAATGACACCACCAATAATAGATGCGTCAACCTCATTGCTAAGTTCTATGTCTTGTTTGTCAAGCAAACCTCCAACGTAGGCTTTCATCTGATTCATAGTATCCTCAGACAACGCTGTAGCCGAGACTACTGTTGCACTGGCAATACCATTCATCTCGTTGTACGCCCTAATAAAATGGCTTGCAACGTTTGATAGTTCACTCTCTCTTCTTTTCTCCGTTAAGTAAGCCACAAAATCTTGTGTGATTTTGTCTGTGTTAGCGAATACCTTAGCCAACACGGCAATTTTATCCTCTACCTTAACTATTGGATTTCTTAATAGGTTCCGCAATTCTTTTGATTCTGCACAGATAGCTGCTACAGCCTCCATATCACCCTTCACAGCGTCCAGCTTACCGCTAGCACTTGCCATGTCTATGAGCGATTTTGAATATCTTGATGCGATTCTACTTGTTGACATAATAAGTTAGTTACTCTGAGCTTTACTCAAGTGCTCAGCTACAAGAGCTTCTTGAGCTCCTTTGTCGCTAAGTTCTTTTCTGATAACTCTTTCCGCTATTTCTAGTGAAATTTCACCTACCTGTTTTTTGATATCAGATAATGCCTGATTCTTCTCTTTCTCTATTTCACCACGAGCAGCGGCAATCAAGCGATTACCTTCTTCAGATGCGGTCAATTTTGCTTCGGCCAAGATGGTGTCTTTCATCTCTTTAGCTTCTTTCAAAATAGACTCTCTCTCTGCTCTCGCTTCAACTAGTAAATTTTCGTTCTCTGCTTTCAAAGTACTCAATTGAGTTTTAGCTTCTTCTGCAGATTTCAAAGATCTATCGATAAAATCTTCCCTATCCTTTAATGCCTTCAGAATACCAGACCATGCAAACTTTCGCAATACGAAAAGCACGATAAGGAATGCCAAGGACATCCAAAATACGAGACCAATGTTTGGTGTTAGTAATTCCATAATTGTTTAGAAAATATATGAAGTGGGCAAGCAGAGCCTGCCCACAATTATATTTTTCTGTTACCCAGCAAGAGCAATCAATAAACAAACGATGATACCAAAGAATGCTGCACCCTCTACAAGAGCTGCTGCTACAATCATGTTTGCACGAATGTCTCCAGACACCTCAGGCTGACGAGCCATAGACTCTAATGCTGACCCACCGATACGACCGATACCAAGACCAGCACCGATAACTGCGATACCTGCTCCGATTCCTGCTCCCATTTGTGCGATTCCGTCTAATAAAATTGTTAAAAGTTCCATTACTTTAAATTGTTACTTGTTTTGATTTATGTTTAATTAAAAATTCTTATTCTGTTTTTTATTAATGCTCGTGAGCATGTTCTTCTACAGCGCTTCCAAAATACAAGGCCGAAAGAAGCGTAAATACATATGCTTGTAAAAATGCTACCAAAAGCTCTATACAAAACATAAATATTGAAAATATTACCGATACTACTGATACCCCAAATCCGCCGGCAGCACCGTATAGGTTGTCGAAGATGAATATCAAACTTACAAATGCCAATATAATAATGTGACCTGCCGTGATGTTTGCAAACAATCTGAGCATAAGCACGATTGGCTTACTTAAAAACCCTATAAACTCGATGATGAACATCAATGGAATAGGTACCTTTAACCACCATGGAACTCCAGGTGTCCAAAGTATGTGCATCCAGTAATCTTTGTTCCCATTTGCTGCGGTTACTATAAAGGTCAGCAATGCCAATACCAATGCTACTGCAATGTTGCCCGTGACGTTAAAGCCTCCGATAAATGGAATAAGGCCCAATAAATTAGCGATCCAAATGAAAAAGAAAACAGTTAATAAGAAGGGGAGAAATTTCTCGTATTTCTTACCTATTGACGGTTTAGCAATTTCATCTCTTACGAATACAATAAGCGGTTCAAGCGCTGATTGTATTCCTTTTGGTGATTGTCCTTCTCTTTTTTTGTAGCCTCTTGCTACTGCTCCAAATATCAGCACTAACAATACAGAAGTGATAAAAACTCCAACAACTGCTTTTGTGATAGAAAAATCCAATGGTTTTGGTGCTTCTATATGGCCTTCAGCATCAAACGTAATTTCATTTCCCATACCCACTTTGTATATTTTCTCGTGGTGCATTACATACCCATTGTAATTCGCGCCGTGCGCTAAATTACTGGAGCTAAATGGGCCTACAATTACTCCATTATCCCACAATATGATTGGCAATGGAATGTGAAAATTACCAATGTGAATCTCGTGATTATCGAGAACGTGGTGTATGATAACATCACCCGGTATAAACTCTTCCGCTTTTCCGTTCTCATCATGTCCGCCAGAGGCAGCCGCAGAAAAGGACGTCAAAATAGCCAAAGTTATGGCCAAAAAAACGACTTTAGTTCGGTACATAAAGTTCTGATAATTAGCTTGTTGTGTCATCAAGGATGCTGCTTTTTTCGGGTCGCAATTTAGACACTAATTGAGATATTTCAAATATTGTATAAAATAAATATAAAATTAAATAGTAGACCACGAATTCTTTTGATTTCAAATCACTCACTATCAAGTAAATAGATATAAAAAATAGACACAATAACATTCTAATTCCGATGGAGCCCATAACACCCGTAAAAAATTGCGAATTTGAGTCGCTCGTAACTGCTTTTTGAGTACGTAACCCAATGACTAAACCTACGACCAAATAAAATCCCAAAGCCCCCCAGAACCAACCTTGTTCTTTTTGTTCGGTCAAATACAAAAACACAAAATTAGACAGTGCCAAGAACACAGTTAATTTAATGAGTTTGATCAAAAAAATCTTGTTCATACTATTTCAATCGTTTGATAAGAATATAAATGACTGCAAATACCGCTATAAAAATAGCAACCAACAAAAAAACGTTTTCTAAATTGAGATACTCATCCAATTCAAGACCCCCAAACACCAATACAAGACATACAGCTACGAGCTGAAAGCCCAGTCCAGCATACTTAGCTGCCGTATTATGCTGAGGTTGTTGTGCCATTATTCTCGTTTGGCTCATCGGCTACAGATACTGCATTGCCCATTACACACCCACCATTAAACTCACCCCCATTTTCTACTACTATCTTGGTGGTCTTAATGTCTCCATTTACGATACCTGAACTTTTTACGAGCAACAGGCTTTTGATGGTAATATTACCGTGAACGTGACCATTAATATCTGCATTTTTTGCATCAATATCCCCCGTTATGGCTCCCGTTATGCCCAATACGCACTTACCACTTGTGAGCACATTGCCCACTACAGTTCCATCTATTCGTAAATCTCCATTGGATGAGATATCTCCCACAATATGTGTTCCTTCACCAATCACATTGATAACTCCGGTTGATGGAGCAGGATCTTTTTTGTCTTTCTTACCTAGCATAATTACTTTTCTAAAGGGATTAAAAATTGATGAAATTCAGCGGGTTTACAGTCAAACCTTTTTTCCAAAGCTCAAAATGCAAGTGCGGCCCCGAAGTAAGTTCTCCTGTATTACCTACTAAGGCTACGGCATCTCCTGCATTCACAAAAGTACCTTCTTTTTTCAAAAGCACTGCGTTGTGTTTGTAAACCGAAATAAAATCGTTGGGGTGTTGTATTAACATAGTATGCCCTCCTGTTGGGGTCCAAGCCGCAAAAACTACGGTACCTTTTTGAGCAGACTTTATGACGTCTCTACTATTGGCCACTATATCTACACCGAAATGCTTTCTATCTGGGTTAAAAGTGTCACTTATTACACCTTTAAGTGGTATAAAAAAACTATAATTAACCTTGTATTTGTCTGCAGGTCGCACTGAGTTGCCAGAATTTTCGATTTGTATTTCTTCACCCTCTATATTCAACTCTTCATCTGTTGTTGCTAAAGCAGCATTTACAATGTCTTGATCCATTGCAATATCTTCTCCCGCTAAGACTTTACCGAGTACATTCGATTGTAGATTTAATTGCAGCAGCCTGGTTTCCAAAGAATCAATTTTTTGAATCATAGCATATTGCTCCTGGCTACTATACTTAGCACTCTTGGTAGGAAAAAAATAATTGAGGGGGGTGTATGCCAAAAGAAGATAAATAAGCGCACTAAAGAGAAATAGACCAAAGCAAAAACCCATCAGCATGCTCCGTGGGGTAAGTACAATCGAGATTTTTTCTTCTAAATTTTCGTCATCTCGCAAAATGACTCTGAACTTATTTTTGAACTTCGTTGATATTTTTTTTCTGAAAGATGCCATTTTATCAATGATTACGGCCTATTTAAAATATTTTTGCTAACTCTAGAGTTACAACAGTGCAAAGTTAACCGTAATATCAAATTTGAAAATAACTAAATACATAATAGCGGTAAGTCTACTAACGATTACATCCACTGCCGTAGCCCAAAATAATCAAGATCCCTGGCTAAAGAAAAACTGGAACAACATGGTTGCCCGGTTTAATATCTATTTCAATGCAACTCAAAAAATGGATATCGCTCTAGATGGTTTGGCAAAAAAACAAAAAGATGATTTTAATGCCATCATCGATATATATCCATACGGCACAGCAGCAGATGCCAAAGGAATGCGAGAGCCAATGGAAGGAGCTATGAAAAAGGCGTCTAAGGTGATCCAAAATAAACCGCGGAGCAAATGGGCTGATGATGCTTACTTCTTGATAGGACAAACCCAATTCTTTAGTGGAGATTATTATGCAGCCATAGAAACTTTTCAGTTTGTAAACAACAGCTATACCGATACAGATATAAAAGCAATGAGCCAGCTTTGGCTTATGAAAAGCTATATACAGCAGGGGAAACTAGATGATGCTGAAGCCATCCTTGGACTACTGGGAGAGAATAAAAGTACGAATCGAGATTTCTTAACACAATTAAACTTGAGTGGCGGAGACCTGCTCATAAAGCAAGGGAAAAGCAAGGAAGCCACCACACTACTCCGTACAGCACTGCCTAAGTTAAAAGACCGTACGCTTAAATACCGCACACATTTTGTTCTTGGGCAGGTCTACCTCAAGCAAATGGAATACGAAAAGGCCAATGCACAGTTCATAAAAGTATTGAAGATGAACGCCCCATACGAATACGTTTTTCAGGCCAACTTAGGTATGGCAAAATCGAGTGCTCAAAACGGGGGACAAGGCATACAAAAAACCAAAAAGTATCTAAAAAGAATGCTCGACGACGACAAAAACATTGAGTACTTTGACCAAATATACTATGAAATTGCCAAATTAGAATTTTCTACAGGCAATGACAATTTGGGGTTAGATTATATGCGAAAATCTGCCCAAAACGCATCCAACAACAACACACAACGAACCAAGACCTACCTTTTTTTGGCTGATTATTTTTTTGCCAATAGAAACTACTCCGATGCACAAGCATATTATGACAGCACCGTAGCAGTGATCCCTGTGGACTTTGAAAATGCTGCCAAAATAAAAGTAAAACACAGCATACTATCAAAACTAATAGAGAGTATAGAAACCATAGCCATACAAGACAGTCTGTTAACCCTAAGCAACTTAGATATGGACGTATTAGACAAACGTATAAATAAAAGAATAGAAGACGAGGAAGAACGTAAACGAGAGCTTGCAGAAGCGGCCAAAATAAAACAAGAACAAGACCGATTAAATGCAAAGAACAGCAGTGGTGGCGGTGGCCTAAACACAAACCCAATAGGAGGAGTTTGGTACTTTTATAATACCTCTGCAGTAGGTAGAGGTGTAAATGATTTTCAGCGTACATGGGGTAACCGTCCCTATGGTGACTTCTGGCGATTTGGTAATAAAAATTCGATGGAAAAAGAACTCACCTCAAAGCAAGACGACACGAAAGAGCAAGACATAAGTGATCCGGACATTTACAACGGCAACGAAGATGAGGAGCAAGCAGAGGCATTAAAAGACATAGACGCCTCAAAACGAAAATATTATGCTGCCATACCTTTTAGCGCTACAGCCAAATTGGTGGCCAAACGCAAAATACAAGCAGCATATCTCGCTATTGGTAAAATTTATTTCGATGATTTAAGAGAGTATATCCGATCAGACAAAGAACTCAGCACGCTCCTCTCTCGATACCCTGGAACTATGCACAAACCAGAAGCCCTGTTCTACCTGAGCAAAGCAAACGCAGAGATGGGAGACAGTACCAAGGCCGCCAACTATGCCAAACAAATAGCAGACGAATACCCTGAAACACTTTTCAATAGTGTACTGAACAATAAAGAGGTGCAAGAAGATGTAGGAGATAAAGAAGTGGTTGTACTCTATCAAAAAATGTACGAGGCCTACAACAGGGATAGCTTTGATGAACTCACAAACATTAAAAAGGAAATAGACCGAACCTATGCAGGCAACAGTATACAAGCTAAAATAGACTACCTCTACGCACTTGCTCTAGGAAAAAAGGGCGGCAAAGCAGAATACATAAAGGAGCTAGAGATAGTAAAGGAAGCCTATCCGGGTACAGATGTGGGCGAGATGGCAGCCTACACGCTCCGAATACTTTCTGCAGAAGACGAGGCCGTTACCTCCTCTAATCTCTATAAGTATAGCAAGGAAAGTACTTTTTTTTATGTAATAACAGGTGAAACTACAAAGGAAACCAACGTAGAAATACAACTAAACAACTATAACCAAAAGTTTTTTGGCAGCACGCCGTTGCAAGTGAAAAGCCTAGTTTTTTCAAATAAACAGCTCTTCTACATCAAACAGTTCAAAAACCAAAACACGGCAAAAAAGTACCATAACGATATTACATCCAGCTCTGATTTCCTAGAATCCGCCGGTTTAAAAAACAGTACATTGTACTATATATCTGAAGCCAATTTCAGATCATTGGTAAAAAGTAAGGAAGAGGAAGAATACCTATCTTTCTTCAAAAATAAATACAACTAAGCTATGAGTAAGAATACAGAAACCATAGGCACAACATCCGTTTGGGTCAAACGCATTTGGCAGTTATTTACACTAGCATTTTTGTTAGTCATTTTATTTTTTGCGAGTGTTCGCTACGGACTATTTGGAGAGTTGCCAGATACCGCAGAGCTAGAAAACCCAAAAACAAAACTAGCCAGCGAGATATACACTGGCGATGGCAATATTTTGGGCAAGATGTTCTATCAAGAGGACAGAACCAATAGCGAGTATGCCAACTTACCAGAGCACCTCAAAGTAGCTCTTGTTGCCACAGAAGATGAGCGTTTCTACAGTCATAGTGGTATAGATGGCAGAGCACTGCTCCGTGCCATCACCAGACTCGGTCGCAATGGCGGTGGCAGTACCATTACTCAACAGTTGGCCAAAAACCTTTTTCACCGTGATGAAGTAAATCGTACCAACCGACTTATCCAAAAAATTAAAGAATGGTTTCTAGCCGTACAAATAGAGAAACGATATGCCAAAGAAGAGATTATTGTCATGTACTTCAATACGGTGCCTTATGGTAGGAGTTTTGGTATAAAGTCCGCATCCAAACGTTTTTTTAATAAAAAAACACAAGATCTAGCAATAGAAGAATCTGCTGTATTGGTGGGAATGCTGCGGGCAAACACCTACTATAATCCAATCCGAAATCCAAACAACGCCACACGTGTAAGAAATGTGGTATTCGGGCAGCTGGAAAATTACAATTACATTACAGCCGCAGAAAAAGATAGCCTTAAAAAACTGCCGCTTGTTACAGACGAACATTATACAGACCACAACTCAGGTATGGCTACCTACTTCAGATCCTATCTGGCAAAATGGATGAAGCAATGGACCAAAAAATACGCAAAAGAAACAGGTGTAAAATACAATATTTATGATGATGGACTAAAAGTTTACACGACCCTTGACACCAAACTGCAAGCATATGCCGAAAAAGCAATTTCTACCCACATGGCAGTATTGCAAGATCAATTTTTCAACGAGACTAAACGCCGCAATAGAGATCCATGGTATAAAGAAGATGAGAATGGAGATATGGTATCAGATCCAGACTATCCCTGGCGTATGATGAAACGTACACAACGTTATAGAACCCTAAAAAAGCGGTTCAATAACGATCAGGATTCTATCGCGTTTTACCTCAATAAGCCAATACAAATGAAACTGTTTTCTTGGCAAGGAGACATAGACACACTGCTCAGTCCGTTAGATTCATTGAAATACACGAAGCAAATATTGCATACGGGTTTTATGAGTTTTGAGCCACAGACTGGCCACATCAAAGCGTGGGTAGGGGGAATAAATCACCGTCACTTTCAATATGATCACGTCAATAAAAAATCTTCTCGTCAAGTAGGTTCTACATTTAAACCGCTTGTATATGCTCGTGGTTTAGATGACGATAAACTACAGCCATGCGAAAAAGAAAGTACAGGACCAGTCATTGTAGACTACGGCGATGGCAAGCAGTGGATGCCGAAAAATTCTGGAAATGTTTCAGAGGAAGTTACTTTTTATGAAGGACTACAAAAATCAATAAATACGATAACCGCTCGTGTAATGAAACGCCTTGGGCCCAACAGTGCCGCCGTAGTGCGACAAACAGCAGGCAACATGGGAATAGATGAAAGCAAGTTTGAACCGTATCCATCCATTTGTTTGGGTACTATGGATATATCAGTATTTGAAATGGTAGGCGCCTATGGTACATTCGTAAATGAAGGAACCTTTGTAGAACCCATTTTCATTACTCGTATAGAAGACAAGCACGGGAACATATTAGAAGAGTTTACGCCAAAAAGAAACGAGGCCATTCGCAAACAGTCTGCGTATATCATCTGTAAAATGCTAGAACGAGTAACCATGAGTGGAGGTACAGCAGCCAG
>CAJXIQ010000071.1 GCA_913054375.1 uncultured Bacteroidota bacterium | reverse complement strand
ATAGTCATCAAACTTGGCAATAATGGTTAAATCATAATTTTCGAGTGTGATCTTTTGTCTATTATGTTCGGATAGAAATTTAGTAAGATAATTTTGACTAGCAAAGTAGAGTTTACTTGTAGCTTGAGACCAAGAGCCATCTTTTAATTTTCTATCTATGTACTCTTGAAAGTATTCTAATAATAAATCCTCAGATTTTTTTGATCCTATTAATTGTATTTTAAGATCTTTAGCGGAGTAATTTATTTTTAGTTCATCAAAATTATTTTTTATGCGATAAATTTTCATCTTTAGATCAGATAGTCTTTGATTAAAAAGCGAGTTTTTAGTAAACTCCTCTTTTTTAGTATTCCAATCTGATTTTTTACAAGGTAAACCAGTTGTAAATTCTGCTTTTGTTCGATTAAAGATTATTTGAGCATATATCTTAAATCCCGATCCAGAACTTTTAACGGGTTTCAGGTAAAACTTAACCGTCATTGTTTATGATGAAAATGTTTCAGGTGAAACATTTTTATTCTTTAGGTGAAACATAAGTGAAACATTTTGCAATAAAATTAGGAACAAAATAAAAGTAATTGCAAGTTCAAAAGATGTAACTTATTGACAATGAAAGGCTTTGAAAGTTGTTGAAAAACTCAGAAAGAAAAATGGTGGAGAATATCGGATTCGAACCGATGACCTTTTGACTGCCAGCCAAACGCTCTAGCCAACTGAGCTAATCCCCCAATAAGAGTATGTTAGGTTTGAAAGTAACACAGTACAAAAATAAAACTAACTCACAAATAACAAGCTACAATCGCCATAACTTAAAAATCTGTAGTCATTGCGGATCGCTTCAGCGTAAATTTCTTTCCACTCATCCCCTACCACACTCGCAATAAGCATAAGTAAGGTACTCTCAGGTAGATGAAAATTAGTAATTAAAGCATCGATACTTCTTGGCGTATAATGAGGCAATATCAAAATTTCAGTGGCTCCTTGTAGGGTGCTCAGACCTTCAATCTCCATATAGCGGACAATATGCTGAAGCGATTCTACATACGATAGGCTTGTATCTACTTCGTAGGGTTCTAACTTATGTACCAACAGGTTACTATCTCCTTGGCTAAGCTGTCTTCCTATCCAATACAAACTCTCCAATACACGAAGGCTCGTAGTGCCTACCGCAACTCGCTTATCTTTTGCCATAAGGTACAACAATGCGTCCTTGCTTACCTCAAAATACTCTCTGTGCATGTCATGGTCTACCACATTATCTGCTTTTACAGGCAAAAAGGTGCCTGCCCCTACGTGCAGTGTCACCTCTGCTGTTGCTATACCCTTACCTTCTAGCAATGACAACACTTCCGAGGTAAAATGTAACCCTGCCGTAGGCGCGGCTACAGAGCCTGAATTACGCGCAAAAACCGTTTGATACGTTTGTGTATCTGCTACTTCGGTATCTCTATTGAGGTACGGCGGTAGTGGCAACTCTCCTATTTCATCAAGCAGATCAGTAAAGGCCTTTCCATTTTGCCACGATAGCTCAACAACACGATCTTGCCTGCTGACTAATTTGGCTTGCACGAGTTCATCATTTCCTACTAAGGCAATGAGCTCATCTACCTTCCACTTCTTACTATTGCCTATAATACACTTCCATTGGCAAGAGGATGTAGCGGCAAAGGCTCTTTCGTAGTTGCTAGGCTGAATCGGTTCCAGCAATAGTACTTCTATGAGTGCTCCAGTCGCCCGCTTAAAATAGAGACGTGCCGGTATTACCTTAGCGTTGTTACGTACAATGAGCGTATCACTTCCGAGTGTCTTACCTATATTTTTAAAAACGTGGTGGCTAAAAACGGCGTCTTTGTATACCAATAGCTTGGATTCATCCCTACGCTCTAGCGGGTACTTAGCAATGCGCGCTTCGTCTAGCTTAAAATTAAAATCAGACTTCTTTATCATAAATTTCTAGATGGTTTGGTATCGTTTACCAGGTAAGGAACAAATACAGTTTTTCATTTCTAATTCTAGTAAGGTCATAGCTAGCGTGCTGCTTGACATACCCGAGAGTGCCATTAGTTGATCTATACCCATTTCTTTGCTTTCTTGTATCATGTCTACCAGTTTTTGCTCATCATCACATAACTCCACAAACAGCTTTCGCTGATTGTTTTTCTCCATTTTAACATCCCAATTGAGTTGTTTTACAAGATCTTCTACATCTTGGAGTAAACTTGCTTTGTGGTTTTTGATAAGATAATTGCATCCAGCACTATACTTCTCACCTATAGAACCCGGCACTGCAAGCACATCTCGGTTGTACTGGTTTGCCAACTCTGCAGTGATAAGCGAGCCTCCTCGTGCTGCACTTTCCACTACAATCACAGCATCTACCATACCTGCAACTATCCGATTGCGCATGGGAAAATGCTCTCTAGCTGGTGCAGTACCACTCGTATATTCTGTAAGAATAGCACCATTCGAAGCTACCATATCGCGAGCTATGTTACTATGCAAAGTAGGATAAATTCTATCCGTACCATGAGCTACTACACCAAAAGTATCTACACCATACTTGAGACACTGCTTGTGTGCCCATATATCTACACCATACGCCAAACCACTAACTACCGTAGGCTCGTATGGAGCAATGTCTTCTATAAATTTATTGATAAACTGTTTACCATACTCGGTCATTTTGCGCGTACCCACTATAGCAATTATTTTCTCTGGATTTAGGTTCTGATTACCCCGTACAAAAAGCAGAATAGGACAATCTGGAATATTCTTGAGCCGAGCAGGATAATCTTTGTCTAAGAAAAATATAGGACGAATATTATTCTTTTCAATAAATGTCACCTCTTGCTCTGCACCACTGAAATCGTTGAATCCTTTTATATTCTGTGATAAAACATCCCCTACTCCTGGGGCTTTTTTTAGAAACTCACGCGATTTTTCAAAAATTTCGCGTACACCACCACAATAGCCAATTAAGTTCTTTGCTAAAACACTACCGATACCGGGTATCTGCGTGAGGGCTATTTTATAGACTAAATCCTTATCCACTCCTACCTTGGCGAAAATAGAATTCCCGCTCTAAAAACAAAGCATCTATTTACTCTTTTACTGTAGCACTGTTGCGTGTAGTGGCCCCAATAATTTCATCGTATCCATAAAACACGTTTTTGTGGTATATCAAAATGGTATAGTCATTCTCAGTCTCTTGGTGATTTCCCTCAGTAAAGGTATAGTCGATATTGCCTTCTTTGTCCTTGAGCACAAAGTGATAGTTATAGTAACTTTGCTTGAGAAGCACAGAAGCTCCATACATAGCATAATCCGGGAAGTATTTCATCTTAAACTTCTCCTGAAGCTGCCAATCGCTCAATTCACCATAGATATATACCTCACCTTGGTCACTAAAGTCATTGCTTTTTAGATAAAAATGTATCAATGCATAGTCTCCGTCTTCTACTATGTTCACACCATCATCATTTAATATTACACGTTTACCGTTGTAATCTAGCCAACGTACGTAATTGAGGTGACCCTTGGGCTCTTCTGGTCTCAGCACACAATTTTGAACACTATCCCTGTATTTTTTTATGACATTATTGCTAAAGAAACGGAGTGATCTAATGTCAAAAAAGCGAAACTCATTGGTGCCCGGAAAAAGGTTCTTATCTTCATAATTAAAACTAAGCTCATCGCCATTCACAAAAAGAGGTTTGAGGTTATAAATAGCATTGTTCCAGCTATTATTTTGCAATATGGTTACGTTCACATCCATGAACGGATTGGGGATACTGAATCCTTTGTAGTCTACCATAAAATCTACTTCTTGGTGGGTAAAACGCTTTTCGGCCAAGGTAGCCGTACGTATATCCGATCTTATTTTGGTCTGATTATCAACTACCATAAACCTACGTGTAAGCAGCACATCCTCTTCATCAAAGTTTCGATACACCTTGATAATGTAATTACCACTTTTGGTTATCTGCATCTCTTCAGTTGGAAATTTTAGAGCGTAGTGCGTATATTTTGTAAATGTATTGGTAGAGAATTTGAAATCCGTAATCTCTCCCATCAACTGGCCTGTAACGTACTCCATAGGTTGCAAGTCACTGGGTTCCCAGTTTCTATTGCAGTGTACAAATGAGAAGTTAAAAAACTCATTATTGGGATCTAGCATGTCAAAACTAAGGCGCAACTGACTGCCAGATGCCAAATTGAGTAACGGAAGCGGATCGTATATATCAATATCTTTTTGAAGGATAACGGTCGCTATTTTATCATCAAAATTTTTATTGTCATACACTTCGGTTTGTGCTTTTGCACTGGTTGAAAATGCCATACACAGTGCGATAAATAGTACTTTATTCATTGGTTCGATTATCTCAAATATGAGGCCAAATTATAGCCTGTTCAATAGTAAACAATAATATGGGTATTTAGCTAAGCGAATAGCTCACTTTTTCTTGGCTTCTTCCCATACCTCATCCATTTCGGCAAGTGTCATATCCTCTAGCTGCTTACCTTGTGACTTGGCATAGGATTCTATAGCCTCAAATCGGTACTTGAATTTACGGTTGGTTTTTTCCAAAGCATCGTCTGGATTTATCTTTAGCCAGCGGGCATAGTTGACCAGACTAAATAGCAAATCACCAAACTCTTCCTCTTTTTCTATCCCCTCTGCCTCTTTAAACTCTTGAAGTTCCTCGTCTACTTTCTCCCATACATCATCTTTACTGGGCCAGTCAAAGCCTACTTGTGCAGCCTTATCTTGCATACGCATTGCCTTTACAAGGCTTGGCATACTGGTTGGCACACCACTAAGCACACCCTTATTTCCTCCTTCTTTGAGCTTAAGCTGCTCCCAGTTTTTCTTTACTTCTTCCTCATCCTTTGCCGCTACGTCGCCGTATATATGCGGGTGTCTACTTATCAGCTTTTCACATACACCGTTGAGCACATCAGATACATCAAAGGCTTTTTTCTCATCGCCAATTTTAGCATAGAACACAAGGTGTAAGAAGAGATCTCCCAATTCTTTTTTTATCTCCTCATTATCATTTTTTAATATAGCATCGCTCAACTCATAGGTCTCCTCTATAGTGAGGTGACGTAGCGATTCATTTGTTTGTTTTTTATCCCAGGGACACTGCTCACGGAGCTCATCCATGATTGTCAGCAAACGGCCAAAGGCCTCTAAACGTTTATCCATGTAACCCTATAGAATGTTATTTGCCTTCATCAAACCTACAAAACTGTCTTTGTAGTTTTTGCCTATCGGAATTTTAACTTCATTGACCTCACATCCAGAAGTACTAAATGATGCGACATGTTGTCTATTGACAATAAAACTGCGGTGCACACGGCTAAACATATCTCCTGGTAACTTCTTTTCCATATTCTTCATGGTTTGAAGCGTTACGATCTTCTTATCTGCTAAGAATATTTTTACATAATCGGCAAATGCTTCTACGTAGTAGATATCACTGTATGATAATTTTATGAGTTTCTGATTTGCTTTTACAAAAATATGTTCATTTTCTAAGTCAGACTCAGCCACATTGCTGGTATTCTTTATCTTGAAATACTCTTTCGCTTTATCTACACCTTTTTCAAATCTATCATAGGCAATAGGCTTGAGTAAGTAATCTATTGCATCTAGATCAAATCCTTCTAGAGCATAATCTGGATGTGCCGTAGTAAACATAAATAACGGCTTGTTTTCTAATGATTTTACAAAACTTAGTCCACTTATCTCAGGCATATTTATGTCTAAAAACATCAAATCTACTTTGTGTGTTTTGAGCACTTCACTTGCTTCAGCAGCGTTGTTGCACCGTGCTACAAGTGTAAGGTCTGGATGCTTAGCCACATAAGCCTCAATGATGTCTAATGCTAATGGTTCGTCGTCTACAGCTATACAATTCATACTATTCTTTTTTTAAAAATTGATTACGTTAATTTTATATTGAGTTCTACTTTAAATTCAACATCTGTACTACCCACATTCAGTGAATGCTTTAGTGGGTAAAGCAGGTTTAGTCTCTTTCTTACATTGATAAGTCCTATACCTCCTTGATATCCTTTTTGTTGTGATACCTCACTCCCGTTCACTGGTTTGCTATTGGCTATACTAAAGCGTAAATCTTCCTTTTGAGTATCCACTTCTACCCTAACGTATCCTTTAGCCTTATCCTTGCCCAGTCCATGCTTAAAACTATTTTCTACAAATGGAATAAGCAGCATCGGAGCAATCTCCTTGGTATCTGTATCCCCATTTATAACGATATCCAAGTCCATGCGACTACCGTGTCTTACCTTCTCTAACTCCAGATAACTCTGCAAGTATTTTAGTTCCTGTGTGAGGCTCACTTTTTTCTCACTACCCTCATACAAAATATAACGAAGTATGTCGCTGAGTTTGAGAATAAGATCTGGTGCCAAGTCATTTTTTTGCAAGGCAAGCGAATAAATACTATTGAGACTATTGAATAAGAAATGCGGATTAATCTGAGACTTGAGATACTTGAGCTCCGTCTCTGTATTTAGTTTGGCTAGTTCTTTGGCCAGTCGCTCTTTCTCGTACCAGTGCTTTACAAGCTTTAGACTCATCGTAATTGCTGTAGTATACGTAATAGCCATGGAGGTAGAAAGTAAAAATCGGGGAGAAAGCAAGCCGCTTTTGAAGGCAGGACCTATGGTGTTAATTACTGTAAACACCGCTGCCTCTAGCAACGCTCCTAGCGATATAGAAAGCGTTATTGCCAAAAAATACTTTATGTAAACTCGTTTCTGCAAAAAGAATGGGAACAAAAAGTAAATATTGAAGTAGCTCACCATGGCATGTATAGCCACTATCACAAAAGAATTAATGTAAAAATCGGGCCTTGTAATACCCGGACTCAACACAAATACCCAGAATAGGTAGTATATGACCCAAAGAAAAATATGGTGTAGGTTGTAGGTAGTCGCTTTTTTGTACAACACTGAATTCACGAAAGAGTCTTGCGTAATACTCATACTATGATACGGTCAAAGATATCGATGCATATCTAAGAAACGGAGTCTAGTGGCTGAAAGGAGTATAAATTTCTATAAAGCTACTTGCGAAAGTACCTCAGTAGCTTGTAGCTCCAGTCCAATACACTCACACCCGTTTTGAAGTAATTATTGCCATCTGCAGCCGTAGAAATAGTCTCTGTAGTGGTGTAGTACTGATTAATATTGGAAGAAACTACGGTAAAAGTAAAAATGTTGAGTACCAAAAGAGCAATGATAACAAGGGTTGATTTTTTAATGGATTTAAGCTTCTCTCTCATAACAATAATGCATTGATTTAGAGTACTACGAATATAGTGCCAAAAAGTTATCTTGGTGATTTCATCGGTAAAAATGACAGTTATATCGGCAACAGCACCTGATTTTTGCTTTACACTATGGGTAAGCGATAAAATCTGTAACGCTTCTGTCTCAGGTATTGTTAGACTTTAATACCTTTGTTATAACATAAAATAAACGATGCAGTTTCTAGTATTACTTGGATTAATTTTAGTTGTAATGTCACTGGCCTTTATAGGTATGGCAGTACGCGTGTTTCTTGTGAAAGACGGTGAGGTACGCGGTGGATGTGCCGGCAAAAATCCCATGATGCAAGAAGAAGGTGCCGCCTGCACCATGTGCGGTGCTCAGCCAACAGAAGAGTGCCAAGCTGAGCCTGTATAAGTACTGCTATATAGCCGTGCTCTTCAGCGGCGTATTACATACAAAACAAAATAGTGAGGATAGTTATAAGCATCGTGTAGTAGGCCTATCCCTTTTCCTCATATACTTGCACTAGCTCTATACACGTATCTATGGCTGCTTCCATATCTTGTACGCTCACATACTCGTGCTTGCTGTGTATGGCCATCTCTCCAGTAAAAATATTGGGACAGGGCAATCCCATAAAAGAAAGACGTGAACCATCTGTTCCTCCTCTTACAAGGTCTTGTTTTGGCTCTACTCCTGCTCGTTTCATTGCTTCTACTGCATTGGCTTCTATGTGTGGAAACTCATCCAGCATTTCTCGCATATTTCGGTATTGCTCTTTTACCGCTACCTCATATCTGGCACCAGGATAATGGGCTAGTGTTTTCTCTGCCAAGTCTATGAGAACCTGTTGGTGCTTTTCTAAATTGGCAGTAGTAAAATCACGGATTAAGAAGTCGACACTTGCCACCTCTAGTTGCCCTTTCAAATTATACGGATGTACAAAGCCTTCTGCACCGCTTGTGGTTTCGGGCGAGAAACCTATTGGAGGTAACGTCTCTATAAAATGACTGAGTACTTTTACAGCATTTACCATTTTACCCTTGGCATAGCCGGGATGTGCGCTGATACCGTGAAAGGTTACCGTCATAGCATTGGCTGAAAAAGTATCGCCTTCTAGCGAGCCACGAGTGCCACCGTCTAGCGTATAGCCTACGTCTGCATTTAGTTTAGTCATATCCAATTTGTCTACCCCTCTACCTACCTCCTCATCTGGAGTAAAGAGTATACGAATATCTCCATGCTTTACACTAGGATTCTGAATCAGCTCCTCCGCTAACTGCATTATGATGGCCACTCCTGCCTTATCATCAGCTCCCAGCAGAGTGGAACCACTTGCTGTAATAATATCGTCTCCTATACGCTCTGTAAGGTAGCTGTGCTGTTTGGCAGTGATTACCTGTGTTGTATCATCTGGTAAGGTTATATCCTCACCTTGATAGTTTTGGTGCAGAATTGGTTTCACATTAGCTCCACTACAATCGGGTGCCGTATCTACGTGCGAGCAGAAACAGATCGTTTCAATTTTCTTATCTGTATTGCTGGGCACCGTACCAAAAACATAGCCCCATTCGTCCATATAAGCGTCTGTTATACCTATAGACTTTAATTCATCTACGAGTAGTAAACTCAGATTCTTTTGCTTTTCTGTACTGGGAAATGTATCACTATAGGGATCGCTTTGTGTATCTACTTGCACATATCTCATTAGCCTATCGGCTACTTTTTTGGCTTTTTCGGTCATCATGATAAAGACCGCAAGGTAAAGGAATAAGAAGAGAAAATAGAACTCCCTTTATTCTATAAATTCTCCTTTCAGCTCCGTACCTTTCTCATAGATAAAGAAGGCACTAAGCGTAGAATCTTGTTGCACTATCTTTCTAGATTCCTCTAGGCCGAGCACCATGGCTGCAGTGGCGTAGGCATCTGCTACTGCACACTCTTTGTGCAGCATACTTGCACTCTTTAGTGTGCTTATCACAGGCTTACCATCCCGAGGATCTAATGTGTGTCCTACCAACTCACCGTCTATCGAATAGAAGTCTTGGTAATTGCCACTTGTGGCTATGGCGATATCTTCGAGCTCCAGTACTTTGAAAAAATCTGAGGACTTAGCTTCTAATGAGGGAACATTTATGCCCACTTTCCAAGGCACACCTTCTGCATTTTGCCCTTTTAGTCGCATCTCTCCGCCTACTTCTACCAAATAATCATTTACTCCTTGTGCCGAAAGGTAATTGCCTATGATATCTACTAAATATCCTTTAGCAATAGCATTAAAATTAAGTTGCACCAAGGAGTCCAGCTTATACGGAATGTCCTGCTCATTAAACAGCACTTTTCCCATTCCCTTGTGAGCTAGTGCGTGTACTACAGCTTCTGCACTCATCACCTCTTCCGCCTTTTTTGCACGCATATATTCATCAAAAAGCAGCTTTGCACTGGGATCGAAAGCTCCTAGAGTCTTACTACTAATGCTTTTGCTCAGGCTTACCATCTCCACAAAGTGACGCATATCATTTGCAAAATGCTTTGCTTCAGTTGGATCATCCCAAAGGGTATCACAGTTGGTATTGAACGCACTTATGAGCGAATTACCCTGATACGTAGATAGACCGTGATTCACGGCAAATACAATCGAATCTATTTTTTGCCGAACACTGTCTATTGCTGTACTCAGGTATACAATGTTGTACGTAGTACCCAGAGCGTTGCCAGACACCTTATTTTGTTGAACCGTTGTTTCTTGTTTACAGGCA
>CAJXIQ010000070.1 GCA_913054375.1 uncultured Bacteroidota bacterium | reverse complement strand
ATCTTACTTTATTTGCAAAATTAAATCCTGTTGAAGGAATATTTGCAGTTACATACTGATCTGTCTCTGCCTTTGGCGTTTCGTGCGTAGGTGTGCTTGTTATGCCCACGTAGTTTATACTGGGGTAGTCATTTCGCCCTATCAATGTATTCTCCCATAATCCGCGACCCCATGTAGCAGCACGTAGTGTGTTACTACCGTATTGTATTTCTAGGTCCTTTACGGTTACGTTTGGAAGGTTGTCGGCATAGAGGGTCCATTCGCTGCCATTTTTACTTTTATAATAGACGCCTATCTCGCCTCCCACATAGATGTAAGCTGAATCACTGTGGTCCATCACTACGGTTCTAAGTGGCATATTACTAAGATTGTAGGTTATGTTTTCCCATGTAGAGCCTTGGTCATAGCTAATAAATATTTTGTTATTGTCATCCTGGAACCTATTGTAGGTAACCAGAATGGTGTTTTTGTCTCTTGGGTCAAAGGCGATATCGGTTATGGTGTAGTTCGGTAGACCAGCTGCAATACTATTCCAAGTGGCGCCACCATCTGTGGTTAATTGTAGATCAGCACCTGGACTAATAGCAATTACGTTACTGTCTGTGTCTGCGATTGCCGCTTCTTTTAGTAAACCCATATTTGGTTCACTAAGGGTATCCCAAAGCGTGCCAAATTGATTTCCTCTTATCAAAGTACTGGCCATATGTATTACCTGCATTTGATTCATTGGGTTAAGCACAAGCGGAGCTTCCCACGCGGCCTTACCCGATCCTCGCTCTGGGTTTCCTGTACCACGTCTCCCGTCAAACCCACCGTCACGTGTGTAATTTCGTGAGCCGTATTGCCAGCTGCCAATCATCCAGTCACTATTGAGTGGATGCACAAGTGCTTCCATGCCGTCACCGCCATTCCATTCTATCCATCCTTCTTTGGTGTGAATACTGGTGCCGTTGTCTTGTGATCCCGCCATATGTACGTCATAGTCTCCTTGGCTACTGCCTACAGCGTAAAATTCCCTTATCGCTGTTCCGTCATTTAATAGGGTCCATTTCACACCATTATCAGTGCTTTTAGCTAAATATCCATCTGTTCCGACGTAAAACACTCCATTTATGCAATCAGCAATACGCAAATCTGCATGTATGTATGCATCGTTTTGTACGCTCCATTTGGTGCGTTCTTCAAAAGTTTGTCCATTGTCTGTAGAGTTGTGCAGATCTACATAACCGTAAACCATAGCATTGGTATCTACATCCGATACGGCGAAGGCAAGACCGGTCTCGTCTGGGTTACTTTGCTTCGTAAAAGTAGCTCCTTCATCCCGCGATTTATATACTCCATTGGTTGATCCAGCATATACATGTTGAGGTGCACTTGCACTCACAGACAAGAAGATTTGTCTATTACCATTGTCATCAAAAGAGCCTGCATTGAAAAATGTGGTGCCTCCATCGGTAGATTTTTTTAGTATATTTTTATCTGTACCTACATTTCTAAATGCATAGATAATTTGATTATTGGTTGGGTGAAATGCAATATCGGTTGTGGCACCTGTCATAACTCTAGTCCACGTAGCCAAGTTGTCCGTGGATACGTATAGTCCTTGGGTAGCACCTACATATACCTTGTTGGCTACTGTCGGATGATAAGCTATCTTAAAGATACGCTCATTGTCTCCTAGACCACCCCAGCCCAAGTTGTCTCTATTGAAGGCTGATTTACTCCAGGACTCGCCTTGGTCAATACTGCGATATACCCCATGTGTATAGCCTGATCCACCGTGTTGAACGTTTATCAGTATTTCACTTTTGTTAATTGGGTTTACACTGATGGTTCTTACGCCAGATGCAAAAAGGTAGTCCGTTGTATTTTTCCAGTTAGCTCCGCCATCTGTTGTTTTCCAAAATCCACCACTTCTACTTCCTATGTATATGATTTGGTCATTTGCTGGGTCCACCCAAAAAGTTTCTACTCTTCCAATACCTGGGCTATAATGGTGTGTCACGTTATTGGCTTCCCACGGGCCTAGTTCTTTCCATCCATTGTCAAACGAGCTTTTCATCTTTTGGCTTGCATTGTCATATATTACTGCATACGCTTCGTGGGCTATGTAGTGGTTCACATTATACCTGTCTCCACTTGGAGCATATTTACTCTCGTTTTCGCTTTTCCAACGCTCGTATGGCTTGAAACCGCTTCCTTTTCCCCTTCCATTTGCTTCAAAGTACTGCTCTGCTAGTTCTACTACTTCGTAAAAGTTGTATGAATTATCGTCCATCATTTCTTGGTATGAGATGGTTTGCTGAGCAGAAACGGTGCCAGTAAATAGAAATAAAATAAAGAAAACGGGCAAAGTGATGAACGTGCGATACATAAAACAAACATAGATAATATAACAGAAAATGTATTTTTATTTAAAGGAATATTGTTATGCTAAATTGTGTATTCCATATGTTCTATCTTTTTTTGATAAGCAACAAAATGCCGGTTTTGCAACCGATGACGTTATTGCCTTCAGTATACGTAACTGTATTGGCTATTATTTTGTGGTGTACAGGTTTAATGTCTATATTTGTAAGTAAATACTCACTTATAATGACTGAAAAGCAAAAATCTATTCTTGATTCAGCACTAAACTTATTTGCCCAAAAGGGGTATAATACTGTACCAACAAGTGCAATCTCCAAAGATGCAGGTGTTTCTGAGGGCCTTATTTTTAGGCACTTTGGAAATAAGGCTGGGTTATTAACTGCTATCATGCAAATGGGCAAGGAGAAAATACGTGACCAAGTGCATCAACTCAATAAAATAACTGACCCTAGAGAACGTGTCATGGCCGTAATGGAATTGCCATTTCATATGCACAAAGACGATTATTCGTTTTGGCGACTGCTGTACTCACTCAAGTGGCAGCAGGATAGCTACGATGCCGCAATAGTCCTGCCCATACGTGAAGTATTGCAAGATGCACTTAGCGAGATGAAGTATGCAGATGTTGAGGTGGAAGTTGATTTAATTGAGAGCTACTTCGATGGTTTTATCACCACTATATTGCTGAAAGGTGACAGTATCGATAAGGAGCGGCTGTTATCAACATTGAGAGGAAAATACAGCTAAATATAAATTGAAAGTAATACTGTCTGGTTCTTTGGATTGGGCTTGATTTACATCTAGCGAGTTGCTCTGGCGGGAAATCTGTTGAATGCTGTTCAGCTAGAATAATATGGGTGTCTCACCCGTAAGAACCCCTCATATTGGGGTGCTGGACATCTGAGCTATTAGTTCTTAAAAAAAATGGCAAAAAGCATAAAGCTCATCAAACCACTTTCTATTATTTTTGTTTTCGAATTATGAATCATCACGAAATATTAAATAGGCTTGGAGAGGGAAATACCCGTTTCACAGGAGACAAGCTAGAAAGTAAATTGCAAGATAGTGCTCGTAGAGATGAGCTTACCACAGGACAACAACCACACACCATCGTGCTTAGTTGTGCAGATAGTAGAGTGGTTCCTGAGCTCGCTTTTGATGCTGGACTTGGAGAGCTGTTTGTCCTTAGAGTAGCGGGTAACGTAGCCAATACATCTACCATAGCAAGCATTGAGTATGCAGTAGCGCATTGTGGCAGTACACTTATTGTGGTTCTGGGTCACCAAAGTTGTGGTGCAGTTACTGCAGCCATGGGTGGTGGCGATAATGGGCACAACCTAAATCATCTGCTAGCACATATAGCTCCCGCTATAGCAAGTGCACCAGATGAGGCAAGTGTAAATGACGTTGTAAAGATTAATGCACAAAAAACGTCAGGAGAATTAGTTTCACGATCTTCTATAATACGTGATGCCGTTTCATCTGGATCAGTAAAAATCGTTCCAGCATATTATAACCTAGATTCAGGTAAGGTTGATTTTCTGTAATACATAATATAAAAACATAAGCACAAAAAAGGCCCGATTTGCAATTAGCATATCGGGCCTTTTGGTATGTATTAAATCAATTATTGTTTGATAAACTTAGTAGATACTGTACCAGATGTGGTAGCTATATTTACAAAGTAATAACCGGTTTGCAGTCCTTCTAAGTTAATGCTTGTTCTGTTTGCAGGAACAGCATTTCTTACGACACGACCAGTAATATCTAATACGTTTATGTTTTGTACATCGTACTTAGCATCTATTGCTATGTTGATTGCATTAGTAGCTGGATTAGGATATACTTGAGCAGCGTTGCTTGGCAATACTTCGTTTGTGTTCAATAATGAAAGCTCAATATCTCCGTTGATAAGAGCTATTCTAGGACACATGTAACCCATGATAGTGTCAATGTATGTTCTTCCTTTTTCTGGAGACATATCTGTATTAGACTGAAGGCTGTTCATATGAGCAGTGAATCCTGATCCTGCAGGTCCTACTTCTAGCATGGCTAGAGCAGATGTTGGGTCCCAAAACTGCCAAGGGCTAGACTGGTTATCAAGTACTTTTTCTGCAATAGGAAGTAACACAGGGAATAATCCTTTCATTTCTGTATTGATTGTGATTTCTGCTTCGTCATCAAAAATATAAGCAACGGTAGCACCATAATTAGCCTCAGCTGCTGTAGTGTAAGGGTCGTTTGCTTTTATGTCTTTTATGGCATTGTTATTTCCTAGCGCATTTGCTTTTTGTACGTACAAATTGGCACCTTGTACGTCTACTACATCTTCGTTAGTAGTAGGTACGATTACCGTTCCTTCGTTGAAAGGAGCAAAAGGATCTCTTACACAATGAAACGAAATCATAGGAGCGTCGCCTGCTTCTAACCAAGAAGTATCTGCTAATGCACCACCTGTAGTTACAACAGCAGCTATTTCTGTAGAAGTGGTTGACGCAGTATAAAGGTTTAATAGGCCTCCACTACCATCTATTTCTCCTACCACTGTTCTATCTATATACGATGGACCCACACCGCCAGCTCTGAACTTAGTAAGTTCCATTTCTTCATTTTTGTCTAATGTTTCATATGCCAAGGCTACATATGCGCCCGTACCTTCACCGTAAAGTGTTACCTTAGTAGCGTCTATACCGTAAGTAGATGCGTCGTCTTTTAGCGTTATTACAGCTTGTTTCGCATCATGTATAGCTCTGTATACTGCATTTAATAATTGACCTCTTCTTACTTCCACATTATCAGCAATAGGATTCCATCCAAGTCTATAGTTCAAGGCTACGGCAACGTATCCTCTTTTAGCCCACTCTGTACATAGCACTATCGCAGAGCTATCTGCTTTCGAGCCATTTGGCGAACCATTTATGCCTGGAGGCAAGAAGTTACCTGTGTGCAAATACACAATTACAGGTCTATCTGTAGTGGCATCTGCAGAGGCTTTTGGTTTGTACATATCCATTTTTAGAGTGGTCACTTTTAAATCTACACTGGTGTCAGCGTTGAAGTACTTAGCAGGAATTGCCTGGCCTGTAGCAAGCGCTGTTTTTATTGCAGTAATATCTGCACCTACCTGAGCTTGATCAGAAGTTTTGGACCTAAGGAAGTCAATATTCGTGGCAAATTCTATGTCAGATGTAACTTCGATGTCTGCGTTTGTATAGATAGCGTCTACGTATCTTGTTTGTGCAGTTGTACTAATGGCTGTAAAGGCCAATAATAGTGTTAAGATTGAGTATTGTTTTTTCATTTTTAATAATTTAAGTATTGCAATATATTTATTTATTTTTTATTCTTAATTAGTTCTTTTTAAATACAAGGTTATGCTGTACCGAGAAATAAACCATTCTGCCAACAAATGGACCTCCATATACTTGATAGTTTAGGTTATTGAATACACTGCGTTGCGTATTTTCTCCTGCTTTATCAAGTAGGGGCATCAGGCCGAGGATATTGCTGCCCCCTAGCTTAAAGGTCATAGACCACTTGGGTACTTCATAGTTTATTTGTGCATCCAGCATATCGTAGGTTGGTACCGTTCCTGTAAATTGAGGAGAGCCTTCAAATACGAAGGCTTGAATCCATTTGTAATTCAATCCAAAGCCAAAATGTTCGCCTTCTAAACCGGGCAGTTTTAGTTTGGTCCCGCTGAAGCTGACATTGAATTTATGCTCAGGAGTATTGAATGCAGGTATTATTGGGTCATCAGTTCCCTTTTTATTCAGTGTGTTCCAAGAGTAGTTTCCTCCCAGATTATACTGCTTAAAAAAGTAGTTTATGCCAATAGCGATTCCCTGAGTAGTCACTGTCTCTGTAGCGTTGGCAGCCACTCTAAAAACCTCTGGTCCTATTGGTAAGCCCTGCACATTATCGAAATCAGACTCAATGCCTATGTTGTACCCTATGAAATCTTTATAGGAAGTGTAATAATATCCAAAGTCAATAAATACCGATTGGTCAGCTATATTCCCTTTATATCCGAGTTCAAATGTTTTGGCTTGCTCTGGGCGGATAGGGTCCACATTGTAGTACTTTAACAGGGGTAAATTTATGTCAGACTCAAACGCATTTCTGAATGACTGAATTTCTATCAAAGAATCAAAACCATTTAGATTTCCTATCAGCGTAGCTCGTCCTACGTCGTAGAGTAAGTATTGATCTGCTAATGTGGGATTACGTATTGCTGAACTGAAAGAAGTTCTAAAGACATGATTCGGTCTATGCTTATAAATAAACGAAGCTGCTGGCGAGGCCAAAAAATCAAAGTTTTGGTTTTTATCTAATCGTGAAGTGATATTTAGTATTACGCGATCTGCCATCCATCGTTTGTCTATACCAGCGTATATGCCTGCCTCTAGGTTACGGATGATTACATCTCCTGTGTCATTGAGTATTGTTCCGTTCGATTCTGGAGCATATAATCTACTGCTTGTTCCTACGGTAATAGTACCAAACTGTGGTTTGAACTTGTATTCTCCTTGCAAGTGGTAGAGGGCAGATTTGTCGTAAAATCGCGTTCCATTTTCGGTAAATAGGCGCGATTTTATGTCATTAAATGTGCTATCAAAATCTGAAGTGCCAGGAGTATATCTGAACTTATCAATGGTTTCTCTTGTTTCGGAATGTAATTGAGAGAGGGCGTCTTTATTTGCATCAATGAAAGGTAGATAAACCGTTTCATACCATGAATCATGAGATTCATGTATATTAGGGTCAAATGCCACATACCCAGGCATAGCCTCTACCTCTTTGTATTTACTTCTTCGCCACGTGCTCTCATACCTATTGTACCATTCGCCTTCTGGCTTATCGGCTTCATTTAGTCTAAATGCTGTTGTGACAATATCATATGTTTCTCTAGCATCTTCATTGGTGCTATATGCACGAATGAAGTACGTGCCTTTTTTCTTAAGCTCTATGTGGTTCTGCCAGAATCGAATGCCTTGTAATCGGTATCTATTGTCCCCTTGGTATACCGTATTCCCTGTACTGAAATTGAAAGAATAATCCAGTTGGACACTATCGCTAAATCGATAGCTTAGTGTTGTATTGAGTTTGAGATTATTGGTAGTGTAATCTACCAAGTCTTTTTCTTGATAGCCCGTTCTATAGAAGGCTCCTAAGCCTGCGCCCTTATTATATATTTGGGTTGGATTGGTGTAATCATCGTTTCCATTTGTTAAGACCTCGTCGCCATATACGTTTACCTTATCATAGCCCCCTGGATTGTTCTTGTCATTATCACTGTCTTGTGTAGGATTATAGTTCTCAGCTTCCCAGTCGTAGGCTTGCATATAGAAGGCATTTACTTTGTACCCAAAGGTTTTGCGTCCTTTATCATTCGTAAAGTAGTCTGCATAGCGTATAGCCAATTGGTTTAGGTTTCGCTCACCTACTTTTAGTTCTGTGAGTAATCCAGGGAAATCATAAGACTCCTTTGTTTCCATGGCTATTACTCCATTAAATGCATTGGGTCCGTAGAAGGCACTGCTTGCTCCGGCAATTACATTTACACGGCGAATGTCCAAGTCACTCGCTCCTAGGAAATTTCCTAGAGCAAAATTCAATCCAGGGCTTTGGTTGTCTACCCCATCTATAAGCTGAAGTGAGCGCACTGGGCTAGTACTATTAAAACCCCGTGTATTTACTACTCTAAAACTCAAACTAGCTGCGGTAACATCTACTCCTTTTAGGTTTCCGAGGCTCTCATAAAAAGAAGCTGCGGGAGCATCTTTTATAGCTTTTATACCTATAGATTCCACTGTGAGAGGTGCCTCTTTTGATTTTTCGGTAACCCTACTTGCCTTCACAAGAGCACCCGTAAGTACATTTTCTGAGCTTTCGCTTAGGACTATTTTGAGGTTGGAATTAGCTCCAGTTACAGTTATTTCTTTATCTACATAACCCAAGTAGGATATCTTTAGTACCGCTGGAAATTTCGTAACTTTCAGGCTGAATGCTCCATTTTCATCAGTGATAGCACCTATTCCTTTTACTGCAGGTACTGTGATGTACGCTCCGATCAAGGCCTCACTATTTTTGTTGGATACCTTACCGTTTAGGGCAAAGTTTTGTGCAGTACCTGCTAGGTGTATTAGCATAAGTAGTGCGGCAAAAGCACTTCTTGCAATGGTTTTATATACGTGTTTAAAGATCAAAATCATTTCTTTTTTCTTTATCTATTACAAAAGTCGAAAGTACTCATAAAAAGTAAGCGATAACCATCTGTGCAATAATTTTGTCAAATTACCAGGGGCATAATATTATTTTTGTGGTCGAAAAGATGAAGGTATTATTGATAATTTTTGCTATTTCGCTAGCTGTGTGCGTGGCCTATTTGGCAGGTCCTAGGTCGATAGCTTTCAAAGCAAATACAACAGTAAGTCCACTTATTGACCCTACAGATTTCAAGCGTAACTACGTGCAAGAAGCGGTTGCCAATTCTCAACTATCCTTGTCTATCCGAAAAGGCAATGAATCTCAATTGTACTGGGCGGACAGTGCCGGCAAGAAAACAAAGTATGTGCTTTTGTATCTTCACGGTTTCTCGGCATCACCAGAAGAAGGTGCTCCAGTACACCGCACTATTGCAGAGCGTTATAAGATGAATATGTATGCTCCTTTGCTTGCAGATCACGGTTTAATAGAGGAGGAACCAATGCTTAATTTTTCTGCGGAAAAATATCTGGAGTCTGCCAAGCAGGCGCTTAGACTCGCACATTTAATGGGAGATAGCGTGATTATTATGAGTACGAGTACGGGTAGTACAGCAGCGTTATTTTTAGCCTCTGGCGAAAATAATATTCACAGCTTGATCTGCTATTCCCCCAATATCAAAATATTTGATCCAAAGAGTGCCTTACTTGCTGGTCCGTGGGGCATCCACATAGCTCGTCTCGTAAAAGGTTGTAACTACCACGAATGGGAAGCTCCAACGAAAGCAGAGCAATATTGGCACTTGAAGTACAGACTAGAAGCACTAGTAGAGTTGCAACGGCTGCTAGAGGGTACTATGACTCAAACTACTTTTGAGCAGGTAAAGGTGCCCACTTTTGTAGGATACTATTATAAGAATGAGCAAGAACAAGACAGTGTAGTTTCAGTAGATTGTCTCTTAGAAATGTACGACCAGTTAGGCTCTACAAACAAGAAAAAAGTAGCGTTTAAAGATGTAGGCGTGCACGCTTTGGCAAATCAGTACTTCTCGCAAGATATAGAGAGTGTGGAGAAAGAGACCAGATCGTTTGTGGAAGATATACTCGGTATAGAGCCTTCCCCCTATTTGGATTGATTGGATAAGCTGACTCATCTTTTACTGGGGTTAGATGATGAGATAAGACGAGTTAGTAATTTCTGAGACGTATCGGTAAATTTTCGCTTTTCTATCCAAATCTGTTATTGAAACATGCAACACTAAAATATACATTGGAGACTTTAACGGTATTATAGAAGGGATTGTAGGGGTCAGATTAGTGGGGGTATGCTAGTCTACCTCCTCATAGGCGGTGAACTCCTCGCGCTTGTTTCGCGCTACTTTTTTTGGCTTGGTCTGCACCCTATCTACTAAGCTATTGGTAGAGGAGACTATAATCCCGAGCAATAATGCCCACCAAAAGGAATACACTTTAATGCCATTTACAAAATAATCCATTATCTCTACCATAAAGGCGGTAAGTGCGAAG
>CAJXIQ010000069.1 GCA_913054375.1 uncultured Bacteroidota bacterium | reverse complement strand
ATCTCAACAAGTTGAGGATGAGTGCTCTACAACACCTACTCTAACAACAATCTTGGCATTTCATGCAAGATTCAATTATAGCACAAAACAGGCTAATTCCACGAAATTTGCACGATTAGTGCACGAAATTTGCACGAAATTCTAAGGCCGAAATTGACTCAAAATAGACCCCTACCCCACCCCTTTTGAATCACTAGTCAATCGGGGAAACTGGGTTAGATGTGAAATTTAGATTTTTACAATTTAACTTGCATCTTTTAAGGATTCAGAATAGTCTTTTAAGCCATACTTTATTTTCCCAAGTGCTGACAATACTCGGAAAGAGTTAGTAGGTTCCAGTGCTATGTAGGTAGTATAGTCTGCCATAGCTCCAGAGTCATCGTTTATTCTTTCCAATAAAAATCCTCTGGATTGGTATGCGTCAGCATAGCTAGAATCCAGTTCTATAGCTTGGGTATAATCGCTTATTGCTTCAGATACAAAACCAAGTTTAACATTGTCTTCAGCTGCATTGTAAAAGTCTACAGCACTTGTTTGTGCAAAGATCCCGAATGAACGGAGCACTATAAAACAGCAAATAATTTTCTTCATGGATATAATTTTTATGGAATCACAAACGTAGAAAATAAACATGATACAAAAAGGAGAATTCGTTTTAACTGGTTCATCCTTTCAATGCTTCAGCTACCAAGCCAAATCTTCCTCATTTTTTTTGGTTTGCACGTGAGCACTGCGTCACTACCTTTGTACTATGTCCTTAAACGAACAGATTACCGATCAGATAAAAACGGCTATGAAAGCCAAAAATCAGACAGCACTTCGTGGCCTTAGAGCTATCAAAGCAGCCATGATGCTACTTGCTACCCAAGAAGGTGGAGGGCCAGTTACCGAAGAAGACGAGATGAATACCTTGGTGAAAATGGCCAAGCAGCGAAAAGATTCACTTACTATTTATAAAGAGCAAGGAAGAGATGATCTTGCTGTCATAGAAGAAGAGGAGTTGGTTATTATAGAAAAATTCTTGCCTGCTCAAATGAGTGAAGATGAAGTGAAAGCTGAGATAGAAGCGATTATAAGTCAAACCGGAGCGAGCTCCATGAAGGACATGGGCAAGGTTATGGGTATGGCCAATGGAAAATTGAAAGGCCGAGCAGACGGCAAGATGATTGCCGGTATGGTCAAGGCACTTCTGGCTTAAAATACTATTTCACTGGAAGGCCAGATCCTTTACTCTCAATCATGCCTGCCTCTTGGTTTAGGCTATTTTGATTTTTATTGTGGAAGTTTTACTACAGGGTATGAATCCCAGTTTTTGGAGTGGTTTATGATCCTCAGTTTCGGTGATGTAGCATCGCCCTAAGGTCCATTCCGATGGAATAATTTTTGGCATATAGGAGATCCAAGTTTTCTTGAAATTTTAAGTTTTCTTCCTTAAGCTCAAAATCTGTTGTGTATATCCCCGGTTTTAATGCTGGGAGATTTTGGGGATCAGCAGCATAACCCACCCAAGTTTTTTTGCCTATAAGTACACTTCCGCTATGAAGTAGCCAATTGCGTGTTTTTCTAAAAACAGCGGCAAGAGGAGCAAGGACTATTACCATAAGAGCCATGGCAATGTCAAATAATCTCTTTTGTGTACGTAGTTCTTGGTTGCTCAAGTTGAGTTCTATCTGCTCACCAAAGTAAAGTCCATTGGCATTTTTGCTGTGACTACCGATTACGAAGTTGCTATCTGCGGGTATGGTGTAGTAGTTTACTCGCGGACCTATATCATTCATCAATTTCATCGTATCTTCAGTAGAGATACTATCATTGCTAAATATTACCTCATTAATGCCGTATATTTTGATGATTTCTTTGAGCTGACTACTCGTGCCAAGCCATTGCGGAGAGTCGCTTTTTTGGTCGCTCACAAAACCAATCTGTTGGTAGTTGCGGTTATAGCTTTTTAGCATATCGATCACTTGCTCCCATTTATTTTGCTCTCCTACAAGTATGCTTTTGGTATGATTTCGTTGGCTAAAATCAAGTGTTTTATATCGGGCAAAGTGCAATGCAGTGCGCCATATGAGCAACATCGCTATTACTAGCAAGGTGCCAAACAGAATGATACCTCTGCTGAAGCGCAGCGTCTCTGGTAATAAGCCGTATATGATAGATATGGCAGCCGTACCCAGGAGTATGCCACGAACCAGTAATCCAAAGTCGTAATTTTTTTTGTAGCTACCACTATACCATAAGCTCAATATCCAACTAGCAGCGTAGTAGGGTATATGTACCGTCACCATTTCTATGGGGTAAATCTCATTGCCACGTTTTATGTGCTCCTCCCAGTATCCCTTAAGCCAATAGAGGCTAATGAAAATAAAGAGTGCCTCAAGTACAGGTTGCCAAAATTTCTTAATACCATTGGTCACCAAAGCAATGGTTGCTCGTGCGTATATGGCTGTATTTATAAAAAATTTAAAAAGCTTTTGATTGCCACCAGAGTAGTGCTTTTCGGCAAAAATGACCATTGCCTTGTAAAATACACGAACATAATTCGTACTTAATTTTTTTGTACTCTCTCCCTTGTAATGAATGATTTGTGTGTCAGCGAAGTAATAGTTTTTCCATCCGTCTTGGGTGATACGATAGCTTAGATCTATATCTTCGCCGTACATGAAAAACGTCTCGTCTAGCAAGCCTACTTCGTCGAGGGCTCTCCTTCGCATGAGCATGAAAGCTCCGCTCAGAATGTCTATCTCGTGGTTTTGGTCTTTGTCTAAATAGCCAAGATGGTACTTGCCAAATTTCTTAGATTTTGGGAATACTTTATTTAGCCCTATCATTTTATAGAGAGCCACTTCCGGTGTGGGCAGTCCACGCTTACTCTCTGGAAGGTACGTTCCTTGTCCGTCTACCATGTATACTCCACACCCGCCCAAATCAGGTTTGCTATCTGCAAAAGCGAGCAGTTTAGTGAAGCAATTTTCGGGTACTATAGTGTCAGGATTAAGAAGCAATACATATTCAGATCTACTCTCTTTTATAGCCTGGTTATTTGCTACGCTGAAACCCACATTTTCTTTGTTAGCAATGATATGTACTTCAGAAAAGAGCGATTGGACCATTTCTACTGAGCCATCTACAGAATTATTATCTACGACCCATACTTCTGCTTCTATTGAACTAATAGATTGATATACAGATTTTAAGCATTGTTCTAGAAAATGCTTAACGTTGTAATTTACTATGATAACAGCTAGTTTCAATACTGGGAGGCAAACATACGGAATTCGAATGTGTTATATAACATAGGGTCAATGAAGTCTTACTTTAAAAACTTATTTAATCAGCTGGAGTCAGAAGATTTTTCGTACAGCAAGCACATCAAAAGAGCAGATGGGTTTGCCGATGCGATGTGTCATGCTTTCAATGGGATACAAAGCCGTATTTTGTATTTACAACGAGAGTGGGAGTCGGCTAAAGAATCAGATGAAGACATAAGCACGTATGTTATTGATAGAAAAGATGCAGCAGGCATAATCATAAAAATATCAGAAGCCAAGCAGGAAGAATATTGCCATTACCTAATGGATTATATCAAAGGGAGCATAGAGCAGAAAGATTATATTATACAAGTAAACAAGCACACTTCAGAACGCAGGAGTGGGGCAACTCAAGAAAGTTGGCATTACTTCTTTAAACCAAAACCCAGTTTTGATGCCTATGGTAAGTATGAACAGCGTTATGGCAATGTGATAGTGGAAACCAAAAAAGATGCAAAAGGAGGCATTCAGTTCAAAATACAATGCAACTACTACACGGGATTTAACTACAAAAATCCCATCCCATTTGAAGAACTGTTAGCCGATTTGTGATTAGCTGTATTTACTTCTTTACCAAAGATATATTTTAGTTGTACAGCGAGCCTAGGTCAATTTAAAATAAAGGAGTTGCCCGTTTTTTAGCTCTCAAAATGGCAAGAATCATGAGCCAAGTGCTCAAACCCTTGGCAATCTGACAAATGCAAAAAAATCACACGAATGGTTATCTGCCTTTTTCGGGTTAAATTTGCATGGTATCCATGAGTTTTCTACAACCATTATTTTTATGGGCTTTAGGACTGTTAGTCGTCCCGCTGGTGATTCATCTGTTCAATTTTAGGCGATACCAAAAAGTTATTTTTAGTAACGTAGATATGCTAAAAGAGATCCAAACAGAAAGTCGTAAAACCCGCCAGATAAAAAAGTGGCTAGTCCTAGCAACACGTATGCTGGCTTTGATAGCACTCATCCTTGCTTTTGCTCAGCCCTTCTTACCCAATTTAGCTGCCAAAGATGGTCGAAAGTTGATAAGTGTATACCTGGATAATTCAGAAAGCATGCGAGCAGAAGGGCAAGAAGGTCAACTGTTTGAACAGGGTAAAAATACTGCGCGGCAGATTTTACAGAATCTACCCAACGATGCCGAGGTTCAAGTCCTAAACAACGCTTTAAGTACGTTCAGTAACAGACTTTACTCACCGGATGAGGCCCTCAAAATTATAGATGATTTAGTAGTTGATTATCACCCCAATAACTTCGTTAAAATTATTCAAAAAATGAACAATACGTTTGTGTCAGGGGGGTATGCATCGCACTACTCATTTGCCATTAGTGATTTTCAGCAAAGTAAAAAAGCATCCATTCTGTTAGATAGCAGCATGGTACTCAACGTAGTCAAGATAAAACCGGAAGCATTGCAAAATCTGTCTATAGATTCGGTATGGTTAGATGAGCCTGTGAGTAGACCCAATGTACCCGTGCGATTAAAAGTGAGAGTAGTGAACAACGGTCCGCAATCCGTAGAGTCAAGTGTGCTTACCCTTAAGGTGAATGGTGTACAGCAGGTTGTTGAGAGTTTTGGTATAGCAGGTAAAGAAGAGCTTATCTTAGACTTAGGCTTTACGAGCGCAAAAAAAGGATGGGTTTCTGGTGATGTTAGTCTTGCAGACGTTCCTGTCATGTTTGACAATGTTTATCATTTTGCTGTACATATTAAGCCGAGTATTAATATCTTGCAAATAGGTGCCCCGTCAGGGGAGGTAGTCAAGATATTTGGAGAAGATGCGGTATTCTCTCTTACAAATACTGCTGCGGGAAACATAGACTACGCAGGTTTTGGTGCATATGATTTTATTATTCTTAATGCCTTACCAACGGTAAGTAGTGGTCTTGTGGAGCAACTCAAGCGATTCGCAAATAAAGGGGGAATAGTAGCCATAGTACCCAACGTTGACGGTGTAGATTATACGCTGCTAAGTACTGCGTTAGGAGTAGCTTCATACGGAGCCGTTATCAAAAAGGGGCTGAGTGTATCCAGTAGAGATTTGAAAAATCCTTTTGTAAAGGATGTATACAAAAAAGTGCCAGAAAATGTACTACTGCCCAAAGTGAAAAAATGCTATGAATTGCAAGGAAGTCTATCTTCTCAAAGGATATTGTCCCTCAAAGATGGGTCAGATATCTTAACACGAACTAAAGTTGGCGCAGGAGCTGTTTTTCAGTTTGCTATGCCGCTAACTGACGATTATAGTACAATGGTAGATCATGAATTATTGGTTTTGATAATGCTCAAAATGGCCTTTAGTAAGCGTGTAAAACAAAAATTAGCTTATCCGCTTTTCACCAAAGAAGCAATTAGCTTAGGCGGGGAGAATTCCTTCGCTGCTCTATCGCTAGTAAAAGGGGGTAGAGCCATTTTGTTAGAAAACGGTTTTGGCGCCGAAGGTAGTCGTTTTTGGCTCAATGACGAGGTAGATGAGGCAGGCGTATATTCTCTACAAAATACCAATGGTGATGAACTCGCCAAGTTGGCTTTGAATCACAGTAGAAAAGAGTCGAGACAGCAATTTGCTACGGACGATGACTTACATAACCAACTGAAAGGAATTACGATAAATAATATAAGTGGAAATGTAGCTGAAATTAAGACTGCAACCGATACAATCAGTAACGGTAGGCCGCTGTGGAAAGTCTTTATCGGGCTGTGTTTGATATTTCTGCTTATAGAGATACTTTTGTTGAGATTCTTAAAATCCTAAAAGCAAGTGCCAAAAACCTACCTCATACGCAACGCTACCCTAATACAAGAAGGAAATCCGCTCAGTGGGACATCCATTGATATTTTAATATCCAATGGTCAAATACAAGAGATAGGTCCTGAATTAAAAGCGGACGCAAAAGTGATAACGGGACAAGATCTTTGGGTAACCGAAGGTTGGATAGACATGCGATGTCACCTCACCGATCCAGGAAATGAACACAAAGACACCTTAGAGAAAACTTTAAATACAGCGGCTGCAGGAGGTTTTACATCGTTAGTGACATTGCCATGCAGTGAACCAAGCATTAGTGATAAGTCTGGTGTGAATTATATTGTAAAATCCAGTCAGAATCATTTAGTAGACGTACAGCCTACGGGTGTATTGTCAGATACCAAGCACGTAGGAAATCTAGCGGAATTGTACGATATGAGTTTAGCAGGTGCAGTAGCTTTTACCAATGGAGACGGTGCTGTAAGCAATGGTTTGCTTAAAAAAGCATTGCTCTATACCAAACCCTTTGGTGCAAAAGTGATAACACATCCTAGTGACAAGTCTATAGAGCAAGGCGGCTCTGTAAATGAAAGTGAAACAACCGTACATACAGGGTTAAAAACAAGCCCATCTATAGCTGAGTTTATCAGCGTGAGGGAGCAGATAGAAGTAGCACGTTATTGCAACGCTGCGGTACATTTTAGTTGTATTTCTACAGTAGAGTCTGTAGACCATATTCGCCAAGCTAAAAAAGAAGGACTGGCAGTAACCTGTGATGTCAGTATTTTTAATCTGTGTTTTACAGATAAAGAGGTGCTCAGTTTCGATGAGAACTTCAAACTGTACCCGCCTTTGCGTAGCGAAAAAGACAGAAATGCGCTTATACAAGGAGTCAATGATGGAGTGATAGATGCAATATGCAGCAATCACCATCCACAAAATATAGAAAGTAAGCAGGTAGAATTTGACTATGCAGACACAGGAGCACTCAGCTTGCAACTGATCTTGCCATGGTACTTAAAACATTTAGCTAATGATATATCAAAAGAAACATTTGTAAATGCACTTACCAATGGGCCTAGAAATTTATTGGGCCTTCCTACAGAAGCTATATCAAAGAATACAAGTGTTAACCTTACCATTATAGATACGCATCATGAGTGGATATTCAATGCAGAGACCAACCAGTCTTCCAGCAAAAACTCACATGAGTGGAAACAAAAACAAATGGGGAGAATAGTGAGTGTATTCAACAAAAAAGAAACATATTCAATATAAGATACAATGGAACAGTATAAACCCGCAATCAAACAAGGAGTTACAATGGCTATTCTTAGCATACTGGTATTTTTAGTGCTATACGCAATAGATCCTTTGATATATGCTAAGCCTGCAGGGTGGATTATTCTCTTGGCAGTTAATTTCCTTGCTATTCCTATCGTGTTCATCCTATTGGGAGTAAGAGATACCAAGAAAAATTTCAGTTATTTCACTTTTGGCAATGCATTAGCCGCGGGTATGGTTACGGGTATAGTTGCCTCAGCAATTGTCCTCACATTCAATATCCTATTTATGACCGTTATAGATCCTCAGTGGGAGCAACAATTGGCAGATGAAGTGCTTATTAGTACAGAGGAATTTATGGAAAAAATGGGTGCGCCAGATCAAGCAATAGAGGAAGCCATGGCCAAAGCTAAAGAAGACGGAGCGGGAAAAGCTCAGGGTATAATGGGCCAAATAAAATCTGCTGTAGGCGGTATAGGGTGGTACCTGTTATTGTCACTCATCATAGGAGTAATATACAGAGACAAAGAGCCGAGAGTGGAAGCAGAAGTAGACGAAATAGGAAGCTAATCTTGGATATATCAATTGTAATACCACTGCTCAACGAAGCAGAATCGTTACCCGAATTGCACGCTTGGATAAAGCGGGTAATGGACGAAAATAAATTCAGTTATGAAGTTGTATTTATCGATGACGGCAGTACCGATGACTCTTGGAGTGTAATCTTAGGATTGCAAAAGAATTTCTCAGAGGTAAAAGGTCTTAAGTTCAGAAGAAACTACGGCAAAAGTGCGGCTTTAAATGAAGGTTTTGCGATAGCAAAAGGAGATTCTGTATTTACGATGGATGCAGACTTGCAAGACAGTCCAGATGAATTGCCAGAGATGCACCGTATGCTCTGGGAAGATGGTTTTGATCTTGTAAGTGGATGGAAGAAAAAACGCTATGATCCCATCACAAAAACGATCCCGACTAAACTGTACAATTGGGCAACCCGTAAGATGAGTGGCATCTATTTGCACGATTTCAATTGTGGGCTGAAAGCGTACAAAAATGAGGTGGTTAAGAGTGTAGAAGTGTACGGTGAGATGCACCGATATATCCCGGTAATGGCCCACAGGGCTGGATACAAAAACATAGGGGAGAAGGTGGTGATACACCGATCGCGTCAATATGGAGAGACTAAGTTTGGTTTCAGTAGATTTATTCGTGGGCCGTTGGACTTACTTAGTATCATGTTCGTTTCTAAGTTTGGTAAGAGACCTATGCATTTCTTTGGATTTTGGGGTGCGGTTGCGTTCTTAACAGGCTTTGGGTTAACGGCGTTTGTCCTTATCCAAAAGCTATTGGCTATTAGTCAAGGTTTACGGAAAACCTTGGTTACCGATAATCCGTTGTTCTACATTGCATTGGTGATGCTCATTGTAGGTTCTCAGCTATTCATGGGAGGTTTCCTGGCAGAAATGATGAGCAGAAACGCTCCGAATAGAAACAAATACGAAATCTCAGAAAGATTAGGCCTTGACTAAGAATATAGTCATAATTGGCCCGGCATATCCACTTAGAGGTGGTTTGTCTACCTACAACCAATTATTGGCCACCAAGCTAAAAGAACAAGGACATACTGTGCGTATTGTCACCTTTAGTTTACAGTATCCGAGTATACTCTTCCCTGGTAAAACACAATACAGCACTGACCCAAAGCCGCAAGATATTGACATAGAGGTTAGTCTTAATTCGGTGAATCCGTTCAATTGGTTTCGTCTAGGTGGGAAGTTAAAAAAAGAAAAACCCGATCTCGTTATTTTTAGATACTGGATGCCTTTTATGGGGCCATGCTTGGGTACATTGGGTAGAATTATTCGCAAGAATAACCATACCAAAGTGGTTGCGATTGCCGATAATATAATACCACACGAGCAGCGATTTTTTGATGCTCCATTTACCAAGTACTTTGCCAATAGTTGCGATGGTTTTGTGACTATGAGCGAGGCTGTATTGCAAGACTTAAGAATGTTTACTGCAGACAAGCCAGCGGTGTATAATCCGCATCCCATGTATGAGAGCTTTGGGCCGCAACTGGATAAGGCTATTGCTCGAGAAAAACTGGGCCTTGATAAAGAAGGTAAATACTTGCTCTTCTTTGGCTTCATACGTAAGTACAAGGGGTTAGATATTTTACTTCAGGCATTCGCAGACCAACGAATACAAGCGGCTGGCATAAAGCTCATTATAGCAGGTGAGTACTACGATAAACCAGACGATTATCAGGCTATTATTGCAGAACACAATTTAGAAAATACCTTAGTACAAGCCAATGATTTTATTCCCGATAGCAAGGTGAGTACGTATTTTAGTGCAGCAGATATGGTCGTGCAAACATACAAGACAGCTACCCAGAGTGGCGTAACACAGATTGCATACTACTACCATAATCCTATGCTAGTAACAGATGTAGGTGGTCTGGCAGAGCTAGTGCCGCACAATAAAGTAGGCTATGTTACGTCTACCGATACCACAGAAATAGCAGACGCTATTCTCGATTTTTATGCAAACAATCGAGATTCAGAATTCGTAGAAAACATTAAAACAGAACGCCGGCGTTTTACGTGGGATAGTATGATAGCTAAGCTCTTTGAAGTAGCAGGCGTTTAGGGGTGAAATTATTTACCTCCACCATGACTCGCAGATATACTCGCCAGCAAGTGCTCTATTCACAGTAAAAAAAACAACAGTCTCTATGCTGTCTACTAGTTGCAGTAGCTTGTAGTATTAGTATTGACTTTCAAATGCACCTACATCAGGTGTAGCATCTCGAAGTCTGTCAAAGTGGTCCTCTATTATGGCAGGAGATACCCTTATGGCTTTGTCTTTAGATATGGAGGAATTTACCGAGTCTAAATCCAAGTTGTAGTTGTAAGCATCCATAAAGAGT
>CAJXIQ010000068.1 GCA_913054375.1 uncultured Bacteroidota bacterium | reverse complement strand
AGTGCTCAATAATTCTACCTCCCAAGCAATTATGTTTGGTGTCCACTGCTATAAAAGAGGTTCGAGACAATGAATGTATGCGAAAGTAGTGCTGTAAAAAGACTCCTTATTTCTTGATTACACGTATACTCGTCTTGCTTGTCTCATTTATTGAACCCCGGAGAAAATAGGCCCCAATTGGCAGGGTAGACATATCTACCACACCTGCACCGGCTTTCAAGGTAGCAGTTTTGATGAGTATACCTTCTGTAGTGTACAATTGATACTGGAACGCCTTGCCTGAAAGGTTTTCTATGTTCAGTCTATCACTTGTTGGATTTGGATATACTGATACCCCTAGAGCCTTAAGCTCCTGTACACCTGCAAAATCTGGCAGCTCGAGGGTTTGTGTATTCCCATTCTCACAACCGCTTTGTGTTTCTACTTCTAACTTTACAGAAACAGTGCTCCCTGCAGAATTTTTAAAATCATAGGTAGGTGCTACGTCCGTATTTACAGCTGATCCGTCACCAAAATCCCATCTGTAAGAAGTATATGTGGCAACATTTGGAGTAAAGCTATACTCAGAACCTAGACGTAGATAAGTGAACCCTCCGTTGGGATCCAACTCTATAGCTATATAAACTGTAGAGGAAGTATCTCTACACTGACCGTTACTTACAATTACGAACAGGCTATCCTCATTGCTAAGCTGTGTGCTCACAAAGCTATTGGCTGAGCCACTTTGCACCAGTGCATCATTGACATAAAAATCAAAATTATCTATACTATCATTGGCTGTGTGTGTAATAACATCACCCACACAATAGGATCCTATTCGATCTGCTTTTAAATTAATATCCGCTATTCTGTCAACTGTTAATGGAATCTTAATCTCCTGGGCAGGGCAAACTAGGTTGTTGCTATCTGTCACACTTAAGGTATATGTTCTACTCAATTTTGGATTAAAACTAAAAATCGTATCTGTGAATACACCACCTCCGTCCAGGGACAAACCATAGTTTTCTCCCTTTAGTCCATTTACCTCTACTGTCCATAAATCTCCTTGGCAGACTGCTCCTGCCGCTTGCACGGTTGCATTGAGCTGCACACACTGTTGGCTAAAGCACGTGTTTACTCCAATAGTACTGTAACTGCAAGGAGCGGCCTCGATAGAGCGAATCCATAGTACAACAGAATCTCCAGGTTGTAAACGGGACACTACATGAGTATTTCCAATAGCTCCACTGCTTGGCGATTGCCAAGTATTCCCTTCATTCGTACTTACCTCATAGCCTAAATGTGCTGAAATACTGGTCCACTCAAACGTAATACTACTCGGAGTGGCTGACGTACATGTCACCACAGGTGCGCTACTTTGCTCTTTGGCATTCATCATTAAGTATGCCGTATCACTCAAACAACCCAGATTATTCATTACCCGCAAGCCATAAGTTGTACTTCGGGTAAAGAAGGTAGATAGAGTACTAGTATCAGATGCTGCGAGCAATACTCCATCTCCATAAAAATAGAAACTATCCAAACTGGTACTTTGTGCGGCTAGTGTTAATACAGAATTGGTACATGCACTATCGATGTAGGGAGATGAATTACTCGTGAGTTTTGTGCTTGGCTTAGCGTTATAACTGACTGATATTTGATTGCTTGATCTACTACATGTATTCGTTCCCGTAGCAACTACAAAGTATGTTCCAGGTTCTGTTACCCATAGCTGGGTCCCACTAACCCCATTATTCCAAGCATAAGAAGCTCCACTTTGGACAGTGCTAGAGAGTAGAATCGAATCCCCTTCACAAAACTTCTGAGTTGCACCGCCAGCTACAAACGGACCTGGTGCAGGCAGCACCGTTACTACCAGTGTATCAGGCAAAGACTTTCCTTTAGCATTTGTCGATGTCAATATGGCATTGTACTTACCCGGAAAATTATACCGAATGGTAGCGTTCTGAGTTGAGGTACTAGTGGGCGACCCACCCGGTGTGCTCCAGTTCCAAGATGTTGCAGAATTAGTAGATGATCCATTGAGTATAATGAGTCCGCCTTGGCAGAGGGAAGCATTACTTGTACTCGCCTCAGCCACAGGCAATAATGTACTTGGTTTTATTGTAAATTCTCTTGCAATAATTATATCTCCGCTACTTCCACCAGCAGAATTGGCAGAATTTACAACAGCATAGATAGTTACATCACCTGCATTGGTACTAGGTGCTGTCCAACTAAAAGACCAAGATGCAGCTCCAGAACCTGAGGCTCCAGAACTCGTTTGACGCATATACTGGCGTGTAGCACCTGCCACACTACCAGTAATTATACTGGACTTATTATTGCCCGATATAGTAGCAAAACTACCTGCCATTGTATTGCTACTGTTTAAGCATGTTAGTTGGTAGCCAAATTTAGTTTTACCCGAGTGCGTATAGCTCAACGTTAACGTATATGTGCTATCTGGAATATATCCTCCTCCAGTAAATGACCCTGTAAAGGCAACATTGTTATAATTGGTACCAGTGGTTTGTAATACCCCAGCATGACAGGATGTACAATTCGCTTCTCTGTTGGTACCAGTAGTTGGTGCATTTGTGTAACTTGCAGGAGCCCCTCCCGTATACGTAGTACTTGGAAAACTTATAATAGTTAAGCCTAAAAATGCTACAGCACCAGTGATAAATTTTGAAGTATTGATTTTTTTCATTCTGTAATTTTAGTTAGTATGTCATAATTAGACGTTCTTGAATACCTGTTTCAGGAGATAGGATGTGTCTTATTTTACGATTTTTTTTGATTAGAGCGAACAATTTTTTCTAGTATATCCCACTCATCTTGAGTGATAGCATCCATCTGATTAAACTGGCCTGCACCTTGTAACCACTCACCACCATCAATAGTAACTACCTCTCCGTTTACGTAGGAAGAATAGTCGGACATCAAGTATGCTGCAAGGTTGGCTAGCTCCTGGTGCTCTCCCACTCGTTTGAGTGGCACACGTGTTTCTAGCTTCATCTTATCAGACATTTCTTTTGGAAATAGTCTATCCCAGGCTCCTTTGGTAGGAAATGGCCCAGGTGCTATTGCATTGTGGCGTTGGCCATATTTTGCCCACTCTACAGCAAGACTCCTAGTCATAGCCAAAACTCCGGCTTTGGCTGTAGCGCTGGGAACCACAAATCCACTGCCGGTCCAAGCGTAGGTAGTCACGATATTGAGAACGTTCCCTGGTATTTTATTTTCTATCCAGTATTTACCGCAGCTGAGTGTGCAGTTCTTACTTCCTTTGAGTACAATGTCTATAATAATGTCGAAAGCACGATGACTGAGCCTTTCTGTAGGACTAATAAAATTGCCGGCCGCATTATTAACCAATCCATTGCATTCGCCAAAATGCTCTATTATCTGTGCTAATGCCGCATCTACTTGTCCGCTTTCACGTACATCGCACACAACAGGAAAAACATTATCCTTAGAAATCTCCTCGGCTGCTTCTATCAGTTTCTCTTCTCTTCTACCAGAGATAGCAACCTTAGCTCCCAGCTCTACAAAATATTTCACCATTGACTTCCCGAGGCCTGTTCCTCCACCGGTCACCCATATGACCTTGCCTTCCATTGATCCGTCTCGTAACATAGATTCTGCGTATTTTGACATAATAGACAAATTTACCTTAAAGTAGATACTAGCCAAGAAATTAACGCGCTATCCTTTGATGTTGCACTATATAATTCATACAGCTCACCCAGTAAAGGGAAGTATTGATGAGTGAATATAGCTCCAATTGCGTACCTATGAAATTACTAGCCTTTCTAAAATAAACGAATAATACTTCGACAAGAAAGACCATATAGATTACTAAAACGTTTTCTGTACGTTAATAATGTTGTAGATGTTAGTTGTAATTTAGCAACCTCAACACAAAAAACACTAAATCAAACTTTGACCAACTATTATAAACTATTAGGACTACCTACTTACGCGAGTATCGCAGATGTAAAGGAGGCTTACAAATTGAAAATAAAGCAGTTTCATCCAGACATAAGTTGTGAACCTGATGCGGAGGAAATGACCAAGTACCTCAACCTAGCAAAGGAAAGTCTAGACACCCCAGAAGCAAAAAACGCCTATGACAGAAAACTAAAACTCGCTTATCTGAAAGAAATAGAACGACTTACTGAGTCACGATCTACCCCAAAAAAACGCAGCAAGCAATATATCAAGGAACGTGTCCGAAGAAGTAAAGAAGCGCGCAAATGGAAGATAAAAAATCGTTACGAAAAAAACTTAGAATACCTTCCTAAAAAATTTAGAATGCCTTGTTGCATTCTGCTGATTTTATGGGGATTACAAATAATATATAGCCATTACTTTGTCTACTTTGGCACTATGGATCGCACGTTTATAGCATTAGGAATTGGTCTGTTTTTTACGGGAATTTGCTTTGGTGCCAATGAAGCATACACGAATTATATCATCCAATCTATACATAAAAAAGTGCCTCATAATTTTGAGCAAAAAATAGGAATGACACTCGTACTCGGTTTTGCCCTTGGGCTCACTGCTGTTATTGGACTAAATGAGTTCAGAGCGCATTATCACCTCAAAAACAACTACGCCTACTCCGTTGCTACCATAGACTATAAAGCGTCTCTCAATGGTGGTACGGTAGTGCGCTATGAGGTAAATAAAAAAGTGTATTACAAGCGGCTAAGCATAGACGTAACATCTATACTGCGGTTCTCCAATAACCAAACGGTCATAAAATATGCAACAGTAGATCCGCTGATAGTCAAGCATATGACTAAAAAGGAGGTGCAGTCATCCCCTCTGGGGCCAAATTAGAGGGGATACACCCCTAAATCTTTAATACGAACCGAAGATTAACCCTACGCCCGGTAAGATAATTAGGTACGCCATACACTGTATTGGAAAAATCTTTTACCAATATATATGAAATGGTATTATTTACCTGCAATAGGTTAAACACCTCCAAGCTCAACCAAAGAGATTCCGCATTTTTGAGCCATGTAGGTCTTTTGGTAGTGTGCTTATCAAGCAGCACTTTAGAGAAGCCTATGTCTACCCTTCGGTAGGCTGGGATATTAAAACCGGGTTGCTGTCTGTTATCTGCATCAAAGAAAAACGGCATTTTGGTTCCGTATATTAAACTCAAGTTCATTTTAAAGCTAGGATTACTGGGTAATTCATCTTGAAACAGAATAGAAAAATTTACGCGTTGATCTGTGGGTCTTCGCAACCAATCACTTAGTTGTTCTTGCCCATTTTCATCAGTAAAATAGATACGTTCTTGTGTCTGCATTAAGCTAAAATTTATCCAACTCTCTATTCCCTCAATGAATTCTCCGTTTACGCGGGCGTCTATACCTGTAGCATAACCCTGTGAGCTATTTTCAGCAAGGTAACGGATACGCACATTATCTATTACATACGGTACCAAACGATCTTGATGCTTGTAGTATAGCTCACTGATAAATTTGAATGGTCGTCCCCATGCCTCAAAATTCATATCGCCCCCTGCAACAAAGTGTATAGATCGTTGTGCTCTTAGATTTGGATTAATCACCCCATCTATACCTCTTAGTTCTCTATAAAACGGAGGCTGATAGTAATACCCTGTTGCAAAACGGAGCAGCCAGTCTCGCTTGCCTCTATAATCGAGGATAGAGTCTAGCATTCCTATTTTATATGTGGGATTCGCATCTTTGAGCGAATCTCTCAGCTCTGTATTAAGCGTATCGTTGTAACGCTTATTTGGCTGCCAACCTATTTGCAGTCTCGGGCTTATTACATGCTCACCGTTCAAGCTCCAGTAGTTACTGCGGATACCGTAGGTAGTTTTTAGGTTATTTTTTTTCGTTAGTATTTGGCTATTTTGTATATAGCCATTTACCCTGAAGCTAATCAGGGAAATATCTGCTTTTAGAAATTCGTCTAAAATAATTTCATCTGTATTGGTTCTAGCTTTGGTGGTAATGTTATACTCACTACTATCGGAATACCTCCACTCCTTTAGCCTGTCTTCAATACGCTCATTTGTATAGCCCACACCCCATTGCAAATTCGATTTTTTGGAGAGATATCTTCCCTTGTGATTTGCGGCAAACACCTGTGCATTTAAGTCATTTCGAGCATGGTCTATAAAGTAACCAATACCCAATAAGGCAGCTTCTTCTGCAAAATTATCTGAACCCAAATTATTGTCTAGTTCTGATAAACGATAGGCGCCCTCTACTGTAAAATGTTCTCTTTCTGCAGTGGTATACGATGAGACATTTAAGGTAAGGTCGAGCTCATCGCTGGGTTTATATTCCAGATTAAGACCATTCATCCAGGTAGTATATTCCATGAGTTCCTGCCCACCAAAGGCCACAAACAAACTCAGTGCACTATTGATTCCCCCAAAACTTGTCTGTCTGTTCTGCGGTGTGACCAAATACCTATTTTGAGATAGTGTAGTGAGGTACGAAAGACTCAAATCATTGGTGAATTTATATTTTAATAGGGTTTGAATATCATAAAAACGTGGTTGGTAGTCTCCCTGTACATCTAAGCTCCCTAGCAAATATTGATTGCTGCGAAAACGAGCACCTATCAAATAACTAAACCGACTGCCTATTTTGTCTTCTACATGGATATTAGCTCCTAAAAAACTGGCTCGAAACGTTGTTCTAAAAGAGTCGGGCTCTCTATATTGTATATCTAATACTGAACTAAGCTTATCACCATATTTAGCCTGAAAACCACCCGCTGAAAAGTGGATGGATTGCACTAGATCCCCATTGATAACACTGAGTCCTTCTTGCTGGCCACTTCGTACTAAAAACGGTCTGTAGATTTCTATACCATTGACATAAACGAGGTTTTCATCAAAGTTTCCTCCACGCACACTGTACGCTGACCCTTGATCTCCACCCGCAGTGTTTAATCCTAAACCAACCAAAGGTAATATCCGCTCAAAACTACCTGCATTGGCAAATCGCTCTATTTTCTTGGGAGCAATTGTAATGATGGGTCTATTTCGCAATTTGTCTCCACCTACCACTACACCGTCTAGCGAAAAGGATCTATTAAATTGGATATTTTTATAATAATTTTCTCCAACTGCATAGGGGCCTTGTGATGAGTTAATGGTCTCGCCGCCAAATGCTAGTTGCATTATTATCTGCTTACCTGCAGGCACTTTAAGTGAATATTTTCCTGCCACATCAGAATATGTGACGTAAGCTGTCCCTTTCACCTTTATAAAAGCATTAGACACCGGTTGTTTTTCTGTATCGGTAACTTTACCTGACAGATATGCTACCGCCTGAGCAAAGCCAAAAGTGCTGTAAAGCACGAATAAGTATACAGTAAGTAAGCGTTTCAAAAAAATACTAACGTGATGAACAATGGTCTATTGTTTCAGTGCTAAAATAGTTTCTGCTGGCTTTGGACTTGAAAATACCGAACTGCCCGCTACCAAAACGTTCGCGCCACATTCGAGGAGTTTCTGGTAATTATCTAAATTCACTCCACCATCAACCTGTATATACGGTGTATGGTTTTTCATTTCTGATATATTTTTGAGTTGTTGCAGTTTGGTGTAGGTGTTTTCGATGAATTTTTGACCACCAAAACCAGGATTTACACTCATGACACAAATCAAATCTATATCTTTAAAAACATCGTTGAGTAAATGTACAGGCGTGTGCGGATTGATAGCCACACCCGCCAAACAGCCCGCTTCACGAATGGCTCCTAGTGTACGGTGTAGGTGAGTACAGGCCTCATAATGTACCGTAATCACCTCTGCTCCAGCGTCTGCACATGCTTGTATATACTCATCAGGGTTTATAATCATCAAATGCACATCCAACGGTTTGGTAGCATGCTTTTGTATTGCCTTCATTACAGGAAAGCCAAACGATATATTTGGCACAAAAACGCCATCCATAATGTCTATGTGAAACCAATCGGCCTCGCTTTCATTGATCATTTCTACGTCGCGTTGTAGGTTAGCAAAGTCAGCGGCCAATACAGAGGGTGCTATTTTGTGTGTCATATGGTGTAGTTAGAAAAATTTGATGTCTTTGATTATTTCTTTACCTGCAAATGTATTTACCTTTTCTATCAAAACGAGTTTGTGATATCGCAATTCATTTTTGAGAGAGGGAGAGTCTAACGTCAGGTAAAGTGTTTGTTTATTGATAAATAACTTTGTGGTTTTCTGGGCTATCATTTTACCAGCTACTTCTTCCCAGCTATTGACCACCCGCACCTCGTCAAACTTATCGCCTTGTTTGTACGACTTGAAGAGAACCTTCATTAGGTCTTTGAGTGTTTTTTCTTCTTGCAATTACTTGAGTACTAAAGTTGTGTGTGGCTTACCTATCTCTTCACAGAAGGCGGAAAGCCGCTCCTGATTGGTATCTGTGACGAAAATCTGCCCAAAGTTATCATTTTTGATAAGTTGTGTAAGTACTAGAGCACGTTCTTCATCTATTTTTTCAAAAATATCATCGAGCAATAGAAGTGGCAAAATATCTTTCTTGCTCTTCAAATACTCATACTCGGCTAATTTTAGTGCTATTAGTGCTGATTTTATTTGTCCTTGAGAGCCATGTTTTTTAATGCTAAAATCTCCTATTTCTATCTCTATCTCATCTTTGTGTATACCACTAAAGCTACGGTGTATTGCTAAATCCTTACTTCTATTCGATACTACCAATTCATCGTAAGTACAACTTCCTAACTGGCTGTTATAAAGCAATTTAACAGTCTCTTTCTCACCAGATAGCAAGTGGTATTTTTTCTCAAAAGTAGGAGAAAACTCTTCTAAAAAAGCTTTTCTTTTAGCGTATATGTCTTGCGCAAGAGGAGCTATCTGCAGATCCAGGGTTTGAAGCAATGCCATGTCGACATATTCCTGCTTTAGGTGCTTGTTGCGGTGCTCTATCAGCTTGTTGTACTTTACTAAGTCTAGCAAATGTCCCCTATCAACTTGACTTAGTATCTGATTGATAAATGAACGTCTTTTTTCATTTGTACCATACACCAGTTCTATATCTCCTGGTGCAATAACTACCGCTAGGTATTGGCCGATGTGCTCCGTAATTCTTTTGTAGGGTACACCGTTCTTTTCCATGACCTTTCTACCTCCTCGCTTGAATTTAACCTTCAACTGCACTTCTTCACCGTCATTAATCGTAGCAATAATACCAGCTTGCGGTTCACCCACCTGTATGCATTGCACATCTGTACCGCTAAAATAGGACTTACCCAAACACAGAAAATGCAACGCATCTAAGACGGTAGTTTTGCCCACACCATTTAATCCTGCTAAGGCTATCACGTCGTGATTCGCCTGCAGATTGAATTCTGTGTGATTCTTAAAAAAAATGAGTGATAGTTTTTGAACCTTCAATGATGTTTTATAGATAGCAAAGATTGTTATTTTTGTGGCTTCAAATATAAAATGGCAAAAGCAAAGCACACCAAAGAAACTTATATCGATTGGTATCGATTAATGTTATTAATAAGAAGGTTTGAAGAAAAATCTGCTCAAATGTACGGTCAAAACAAAATCAGAGGGTTTTGTCACTTGTATATTGGTCAAGAAGCTGTAGTAGCCGGAATGGTATCCGCAAAGCAAGATAATGACAAGGTAATCACAGCTTACAGAGATCACGGTCATGCGCTGGCAATGGGAATCTCGGCCAACGAAGTAATGGCTGAATTATTTGGTAGAATAGACGGCTGTAGCAAAGGAAAAGGCGGTAGTATGCACATGTTTTCCAAAGAACACAACTTTTTTGGGGGTCACGGTATAGTAGGCGGACAGATACCTTTAGGTGCTGGTATAGCACTTGCCGAGCAATACAAAGGAGACGATGGAGTCGTATTTTGTTATATGGGAGATGGTGCTGTACGTCAAGGTGCGTTACATGAGACCTTTAATATGGCAATGGTATGGAATCTTCCTGTAGTATTTATTTGCGAAAACAACAACTATGCTATGGGTACATCTGTAGAGCGTACTACTAACGTACTCGATATATACAAAATAGCTAGCGGTTTTGATATGCCAGCTGAACAAGTCGATGGCATGAGTTGTGAAGCAGTACACGAGAGTATGGCTACTGCAGCAAAAAGAGCGAGAGATGGTAAAGGACCCACATTTGTAGAATTAAAAACGTACCGTTATAGAGGTCACTCAATGTCTGACCCGGCCAAGTACAGAACCAAAGACGAGGTAGCTGAATACAAAGACGTAGACCCAATAGAGGTTGTTAAAAAAACAATCTTGTCTAAAAAATATATGACGCAAAAACAATTGGACACTATGGAAGAGGAAATTGAAAAAGAAGTTGCAGATT
>CAJXIQ010000067.1 GCA_913054375.1 uncultured Bacteroidota bacterium | reverse complement strand
TCCTTCGTCTGTGGCTCTCGGACAACAACGGACATTCTTTTCCGATCGTTGTCGAAATCCGCGATATGAAGCAGCTCGTATGTGATCGTTTCATCTAGCCGGGAAACCTGTATAGTGTCTGTAGTCCTGTTTGTAAAGACAAATCGCGGTAGAGCGGCGGTTGTATAGTTATTCGGGTCGGGTACGAAACTCGCGTTTGGAATAGGATACACAAGGACATTGCTGACTACTGTAGTACTACAGTTAGCTGCAGAAGTTACCGTTAGGCTAATGTCACCTCTAGCTATACCTGTGTATGTCATTGTTGCTGAATTGTTAGTAGAAGTAGATCCATTTCCAAAGTTCCAATTGTAGGTAGCTGTTGTTGGATCAATCTCATTGTTTATGACCAAGCCTAAGTCTGTGGTTACCGGATCACATCCAGCCGGGTTACTGTTCGTTATAGTGATCTCTGGGAGAGGATTCATAATGATTTCAAAGAAAGCAGGTTTGTCCTTACAAGCTCCAAGTCCACCTGCATTTGCACCTATCCTGAAGGTATCTGCTCTTTGGTTTTGAAGCGTCAGAGTGATGTCACCTGTTCCTGTAGTATTATCAATAGGACCTGCAGTTATACGATCTCTATTGCCATAGAAATCAGTTGGTATCCATAGTAGACTAGAGTTATTGGTTGCAGAGATGGGTAGATTAAGTGTTCTGGAGGTCTCATTCTCTTCGATACAATAAACAGCACTGGTGGCTAAAGTAATGGTAGGTTCTAAATCTACCATTGACGAGATAGAATCATTTTCACTACATCCAGTGGCATTATCCGTGTAGTCGTAGTAGAATTTTATCTCTGTACCAAACACGGTGGCTAAACTAGGACTAAATTCACTCCCGCCCACTAGAGCAGGTGTGTTGGTGCATGTCCAAGTTCCTCCGCTTGGAGTTGCCAGTAGACCAATCGTTCCTACATAATCTTCGCAATACCTTGGGTCAAGATCAGTAAGATTTATGGTCGGTAGTGGATTAATTACTAAATTGGTATCCAAGAAAGTAGGGCACCCAGAAGATCGATGGGTGTACCTTAGTCTCCAGCTATTTGGTTTTGTACCTGCATTTGGTAATTCTTTACTGTCAAGTGTGTTAATCGTGTACCCTGTTGTAGAGTCTCCGGTCAAACCACCTAAATCTGAAGGAATTCTGAATCCTATTGTATTCTCAATACTCCAATTACCATCTCTAAGTGATGGAGTAACGTCGAATAAGTCATTCAACGATATTTCTCCTTCATCAAAGCACAGTTCTCTTCCATCTCGAAATTTGAGTTTTGGAACTTTAGATATGATAACACTAACGGTGTCTTGGTTTCTACAGCCAAATTGATCTCTGTAACTGAATTCAAGAACCACTGTATCAGCGTTTGGATTTTGTATAGTATAAGCAGATTCTGTTATGTTTAACCAGTAATCAATGAAACCTGGTCCGCCTCTATTCTCGAGCATATTGTCAACAAAACGGTTGAGAGTTGAGTTAGAATCAAGACATCTCCAAGAGGGCGTACCCAGTGCGACATTACTTACAATCAGCCCCTCGGTAGGTGATGCGAGCCTGAATGCTCCATAATCTTGGCAGTATTGCTTCTCTTGTGATATAATCGGAGGAAGTCCTTTGACTTTGATTTCAAACGAGTCTTGATTGAAACAGGTCGTGGCAGGATCTTGGTATCTGTAAGTGGCGTATGTAGTTATGGAAGTGGCTGGATTTATAATCATGCCACAAGCTGCGTCTGTGTTGTATTCGTTTGAAGAAACCAATGAAGGAGTCCGGGTACTAAACCAGCTTCCCCCTGCTGCTGAATTTACCTTAAGATTAAGGTTTATAGCTCCGTAATCACAGCATACCTCTTCATCACTCCCTAGGTTTATTACAGGTAATTCATCTACTCGTATAATTACGGTATCTTCATCAAAGCATTCAGTCCCTCCTTGTGTTCTGTAAAGCTCTAGTCTAAATACCCTATCACTTTTGGCTACAAATGATGTGTCGGCATCACTGCCAATGGTAATTATTCCCGCATTGGTTGGTGTGATGTCGTACCAGATATACAAACCAGAGGCTTTAGCGCCTGCGGTGTCTATTCCGCCTGCCGATAGTGTAAATGTATCATTCATACATACTGTTTGGTCTGGTCCTGCGTCTGCCCGTACTGTATCATTAACATACAATAGCATTGTATCTGTATCTGAACAGCCCAAGCTGTCATAGATTTGTATGGTATACAGACCTTCAAATCTGACGGTAACACTATCTTCTTTGCTGAATGCAAGTGGATTTCCGTTGTAGTACCATTCTTTGAACAGCGTATCTCCTTGTACGAGTAGTATACCATCTGGGTCTATCCAGTAAGCGGTATCTAGGTTTGGCACTATCATAAACTCGTCATAAGTGCAGATTCGTGTATCTGGGGGCAATACAGCTCTTGGGTTTGATTTTAGGAATACTTGTATAGTATCATTTGCTGTGCACCCTGAGCCATCTGTAATTAATAATCCAACAGCAGTATCGTATTGTACATTAGGCACTGACAGCCTAAAAGTGTCCTTATTATCCGATGCATTCGATGTTACATTATTAATGAATGTTCCATTATCTTCTACTCCCATTGTTATCCATTGGTAGGTTAATGGTGGATTGTAGTTGTATATAAAGGGGTCAAATACAATGTCTGTTCCTGCACATACAAATGTATCTTTACCTATTGATAGATCAGCTTCAAGCAATGGTGGAACGATAAGTGTATCGTAAAATACGCTTGGACAGTTCAGTGGGTTGTTGTTGAGGTTCAATTGAATCAAGTACTTACCCCCTCTGCGAAAGACTAAGGTGTCTGAAGATACGACACTCAGGAATGTTCCAGTAGTTTTGAATGATCCTGATTTGTTGTCAAGTATCAGGTTTCTATTGGAGTCTAGTAGTGACCAATTGTACGAGGCTTTACCTTGAAAACCATCTGGAAGTACTGCTTTGATTGGATAAATACCACAAGCCAGAGTATCAATGTCTATCTCAGCTAATGCTTTGGGTTTTACTAGTACACGATAACCACGAACAGTAACGGCATTCAAAGGACAAGCATCATCTCTTGCTGTAGCGGTAAACGTATAGGGTAGTGTACTTGCGGCGCCAATTGGTGGAGTCCAGCAAAAACGGCCTGTTTTTAAACGAGCAGTAGGGTCTAATATTGTAAATGTAGCTCCACTTATACCCCCGTTCCAGTCTAACAAGACGGTGTCTAGTGGTGGTATAGGCGCCGGTGGAGGCGGGATAAATGGAAGGTCATTTGTAGTAACATTAAAACACAATTGATTTCCTTCACATATAGAATAAGTGTATGGCCCATTTACTGTTGGGGGCTTATTCCCAGGGCAATTTTTTATAATAAATTGCAAATCCCTTCTTGTCTTGCCTATTTCTTCCATAACCCCGGTTTTTGGATTAGCTCTCCATTCTGTCACTTCTATAACGGCTACTGTAACCTCCCCACTGCAGTCGGTTGGTGTCACAATGATGTCTCCGGTAAGAGGATCTAAATAAACTCCAATCGGGGGATTGGCATTAGGATTATTGAATGGGAACTTGAGTACAGGACTTGGATAGAAGGCTGTAAATGGATTGTTGTACGCAAAATTACCACTGTAGTTTGTTTGCTGCCCATATCCTCTCATTGGCTGACCCCAGGAATAACTCAACGAATCAAAGTTGGCTGTATCCAGAGCTCCGTTATTAAAAAAGAACGGTTGATCACAGCACAATACTGCAACGGGCTCACTTGTAAGACCTGGCGAGGTATTGCAAGGAGCTTTAGAAATATTCAGTTCAGCATCAGTATAGAGAGTTCCGTTAGGTCCTGTGGTTATTGCTCCATTTCTTGCATTTACACTAGCTCCGAATATTATTTTTCCCGTACATCTTGCCAAAGCATTAAGGGGAGATATATTGAAATCTACTATTCCTCGGTAGGTATGTTCTTCCACACCTTCACCAGTTCCAAATGTATTAGCTGGAGAGCAACGCGAAGGTTCTGAAGCACAAAGAGGTGTAATTTCTCTAATCCCAACTAGCCCTAGTGTTACAGATCTTGTAGCACCATTTGTACAACGAATATTCAAACGTCCTGCCCCATTTAGTTGAATACCTCTGCAGTCTCTGTACCATTTTAAAGTTATTTCAAACTTGAGGGTATCAATACAACGGTAAGTAATATCAGCACCCATCATATGGGTAGCTTTTGCGTTTGTCCCTGAGAATAACAAAGGGATCATAAATAGGAGTGCTATTAAGCTCTTTTTCAGTAGTTTAATCATTTGGTAACTGTTTGTTAACTTCACTTTGAAGTTTGCCGCTGCAAGGTAATTGTTTTTCATCTCTTTTCCAATCGTTTTAGGTCTGGTTAACGGCTAACGCACAATTTTAACGTTTGAACGCCCTTCTCAGTTGTCAGCTTCACTACATAGACACCTGAGGCAAGATATATGTTGCATACATTTTTTCCTTTTTTTAAATTCTGTTTGGAGAAGGCTATAACACCTTGTAAATCAGTTATTTCTATGTCGAATGAGTATTTGGAATTGAGTGTGAATTCAGTGGACGTAATGGGATTTGGATAAACAGAGAATATGCTACTTGGGACTGTTTTTGGGAGATAACTCACCTTTCTGTAATTATTGAAACTTTGGCTACAAATAGTAGCTATAGTTTCTATTCTATTTTCTTCTGCCGTGTAAAATCCAAAATTGAGGGCAATATCTAATTTTATGTAGTCTTTAGAGGTAAAATTGTCATGCTCAGTAATACCCACTATGGTACGTTTTCCGAGTGTGTTTTTCGGGGCCTCTTCTATCCATAAGTTAGACGAACCTTGACTTTGACTGAATATATAATTTGCTTTTTTAGTGGTGATTAGGCCTTCTCCCCCTTGTTGTAGCTGCTGCCCATTTTTCCAATTTCCTTGTCCTATTTCTATATATTCTGTCGGGGAAGCAGGGACTCCATTTATATTTTTGGTGTTATCAAAAGCAATACTTCTAGTTAAGTTTTCATTTAAAAATGTAGCAGAGACAAAGGGTAGATTTTCCTCAAAATGTCCTTCGTCACGTTGGTCTCCATTGTATATAAATACGTTCTGTGGAAATGTCTGAAAAGTACCTGCAAAATTGTCGTTTGGGTTCCCGCATTGTCCGTCTAAGAAGAAGCCCACCCAAATTTTATCATACTCTAAAATACCTCGGTTAATGAGGTAGTATTCTAGATAGATGGTCTCACTTCCAGTCAACTTGTAGACGAGAAGTTGAACTTCTATACCGAGCTCTACTCCGAGAGATGCCGCGTGTTCTTCTGCTATGTCATTGAAAATGCAATAGGCAGATTCTTCACCTCTGATGGCAGGGTAATCTCCTAACTCTGGAGTGTAAATACCATCGCTGTTATAGTCTACAAATGGAGCTAGGTATTTGGCATATCCGTTACTACCGTTTGCAGGCCAGTTTAGAATGTTCTGGGCTGCTGTGTAACCATTTTTCATCCAGTTATCTTTGTGGTATTCAACTTGTTCTTTAGCTATACTCCAAACCTGATCCCAATCATCTATATCCCCAGTTTGGCTAGTTAGGGTGTCTATTGGTCCTGGCCAAAAGTCAAACGAATCTAGACCTTGCATAAACTGCGTAGCACTATGGAATTGACCGTTAATATCACGTGCTACAATATACAATCCAGCTTGCTTTAGAAAGTGGTTATTTGTCTGTCTGGTCAGGTTAGAGCTGGGAGATAAATCACTGAGATTTACCCCTAAACTTCCATTACTATTAATACGTAGTTGTACTGAGTCTCCCATGGTTGAAAATTCAACTTGTGAGTGCACTTGACCCGCCCAAAAAAGGAGTACCGCAATAAATGAAATTTTTTGTATCATATTATAAGCCTATTCTCAAGCCAAAGTGTGAGTATAGCCCCCAGTCATTTTGGTTAAATCCTGCGTTACTTGTGGTGCTAGAATTAAGTTGTAAGTTAGCTTGGGGGTATGCTAGTAGAGACACTCGCGGTGTGATGCTGTATAATACACCCAGACCAATCATGGCACTATTTATGCCAGATTTGCGGGTGGGTAGTCTTGTATACTCTTGTGTTTCGTTATTTATTGCCAACAGTAGCCCAACGCGTTTTGAGTATACTCCAGCATTTATTCCCACTTTTGCTACTAAGCTTAAGTTCTGACGGACGTATAGCTTTCGTTCCATAACAATAGGAATACTCACTCTTTCAAATTTGTTTTGGGAAGAGGTGTACTCCACTTCTTGCGATGTAGTGTCTGTTACAGTCTCTACATACGACCGCTCTATTTCTCCGAGTATAGGGTGCACTATTATCTGCGTACGTTGTACCTCTCGTTCTTCCGTAACATACAGCGGTTTACTGTACTCAAATAGTTCATTTCGTATAGTGTACTGCAAGCCGGTTTGTATGTTCCATTTGGGGCTACATTGATAGATGGTATTTGCCTCAAACTGGTAGGATACGACTACGCTTTCTGTACTGTTTCGCAAGTTAATGTAATCCTTATTTGTTTCAGAAATAGCTCTACTAGCATAACCAATACCCCCTGAGGTCTGTAATCTCCATTTGTTTAGAGCTACAAGTCTTCCTGTGGGTAGTGGAACACTGACCTTTATATCTTCTCCCTTTTCCGCTGTGATCTCAGACTTTTCCTCTGTGGCTTTTTTGGTATGTGTACTTATGGTCTTCGTTAGCGTCGGGTTACTATATTGGTCCTCTGTTGTGTTCGCAAGGATAGGTGTTTTTGGAATACTGGTTTTACTCCCTTTTAGGATATGTAAACCAGTACTCTTATCTATCGTCTGTTTTTTATTTCCAAGGTACAACGCCCCTTTATCTAAATCCATATTTGGATTGGCTCTGTCGATTTTTACAAATAAATCAGCCCATGCGTTTTTGGGATTGACGTTTGTTCTTATCTTTTGGTTAGTTGGTTTTTGTCTACCTGGTGTTTTAGCCTCCAGTTTTGCAAGTCGTTTATCTTTTGTTGTAGCAACCTCTTCTTTAATTCCTTCTTCACCGTAATTCTGCTGATTGGTCTTTGCTAGGGTCTCTTGAATACCATTTATATTGCCTTGGCTTTTGTCTGCTCGAGTAGGCGTATTTCTGTTTTGTTGTGTATCTATTGTGGTACCCACTGTAAGCTGCTCAGGAGTCTTTGTTGAATACGACCATATACCTACTGTAGATACAGTTATTAGCAGAGCTGCTGCGCCCCATAGCCTTATAGCTCGTTTTTTCTTAGCTCTCTTAGCTACTATAGTATCAAAAAGACCCGCACTTGGTGTTGCTTCGAAACTATAGAATTTTTGTTTAAAGATATTTTCTATCTCGTTTTTCATACGCGTTGTATGCCGTATTTGGCAAGTAGTTTAATCAAGTATTGTTTGGCTCTGCTATATTGAGTACGACTCGTTACATCGCTTATATCGAGCATTTTTCCAATTTCTTTATGGCTATAGCCTTCTATGGCGTAGAGGTTAAATACGGCTCTATATCCCTCGGGCAACTCTTGTAGTATACTTAGTAAATTTGCTGTTTCCAACATACTGATAGCTTTGGCATCAAAACCTTGCTCTTGAACATTTTCCAATGATCCAGGTTCGAATTTCCGAACTCGCTTATCATTGCTTTTTAATGCTGTAAATACCACAATTTTTCTTATCCATCCCTCAAAAGAACCCTCTCCTCTGTAGGTTTTAATTTTATCAAAAATTTTAATGAAAGCATCTTGGAGTACGTCTTCTGCTTCCATTTTACTATTGCAATATCGTAGACTGACTCCCATCATTTTAGGTGCAAACTGCTTATATAATATCTGTTGGTACTGTACGTCATTATTGATGCATCCTATGATAAGTTCGCGTTCATCCAATTGGCTAGCTTTAGTATTCGTTTTAGTTTGGTTCAAGATAGACCTATGCTAATGCAAATATGTTGCATCCGTTCTTAATAAATTTTACAATGTTTTTTTTTCTTGTTTATAAATAATGCAAAATCAACCAAATAGTGCATTGAAAAAAACGCATTTTTGTAAGGGAATGCAAGTATTTACTAGAGAGGAGCTGAGTGAGCTGAGTAAGAATGTCTTTATGGCAATGGGAGCCACTAAACTGGATGCTTTACAAGCTTCAGATGTGCTCACAAGTGCAGATGTGCGCGGCATTGATAGTCATGGCGTATCTCGCTTAGTAGGTTATGTTGCCCTTTGGGAAGCAGGTCGTATAAATATGACTCCCGAAGTAAAGATTATAAGAGAACATAAATCTACTTTCAGCATAGATGGAGATAGTGGTTTGGGACTAGTAGTAGCACCCAAGGCAATGGTCATTGCAATAGAGCGAGCAAAACAATACGGCAGCGGTTGGGGAGCAATACAAAACAGTAATCACTTCGGTATAGCAGGCTACCACGCTATGATGGCTTTGCCGCATGATATGATAGGCATGGCTATGACCAATGCTACTCCCTTCATTCCACCTACACATAGCAAAGAAGCTATGCTAGGAACCAATCCTATTGCTTATGCATTTCCAGCAGGTGCAGAGAAACCAATGGTGATAGACTTAGCGACAGCGTCTGTAGCTCGGGGAAAAATAGAAATAGCAAGAAGAGAAGGTAAGGTAATCCCGAAAGGATGGATGGTAGATAAGCACGGTAATACTAGCCAAAATGTGGACGAGCTAAAAGACGGTGGAATGCTAACACCTCTCGGTAGTTTGGAGGAACTGAGTAGCCATAAAGGTTATGCTCTAGGGGGGTTAGTAGATGTGATGACAGGAGTGCTGTCAGGTGCCAACTATGGGAAGTGGGTGCCGCCATTTGTGAGTTTCTTGCCTATGCTGCCCAATTTGCCAGGTAAAGGACTGGGTCACTTTGTAGGAGCTATGGAGATTGAAGGATTTAGAGATACAGCCGAATTTAAAACGAATATGGATCACTGGATACAGAGTTTTAAATCTGCAGAGCGTGTAAACACCGAGCAAGAGGTATATGTGCCTGGTGAGAAAGAGTACCGTACAGAGGAGTATCGTATCGCCAGTGGTATTCCGCTCAATGACAGAGTGGTAGAAGATCTAGAAGGATTGAAGAAGAAGTTCAGGTTACCAATTCTATAAATACAGAAGACGAAATAGAGATAGACTTAGACTCAGACAAAAGGCAGATATCGGATTTCGATGAGTCTACTCATAGATTTTATACGAGGGCCGGAAACATAATAGATATCTTTGTAAGTTCACACTTAGGGTTGTATAATAAAATATCTTCAAATATTAATAATTCTATAAATTCTTCAATAAAGACATTTTTACCGCTAGATAAATTTCAAAATCTTTTAATAAAAAGCCTCAAATGTAAAAATTCAGAGTTTGATGATAATCCAGAAATTACTGCATACATTCAAGTTCAAGATTTAACTAACCGAGATAATAATGAAGTTTTTGTATTTAATGGTTGGACGTTCTCTTCTAGTCCTGCAATCAATCCATTCGATCACCCTGTATATGATATTTGGTTAACAAAATGTTATTAAAATACTTTTTCGTTATCTAACCAACTAACATTAAAATCAGACTCTATAAATTTTTTATGATTAAGAAGAATTTTATGAAGAGGTATTGTTGTTGTGATGCCTTCAATAACAAATTCATCAAGAGAAGACGTGTCGGATTTTATTGAAGACATGAACGTTAAACATGGCTTTAATAAAGATGAGTTAATTGAACTTATTTCTGGTTCAGAATTCCAACCAAGAGTCGTTCGTATTATGGATAGACAGCCAGAAGGCACTATGACTTGGACTAGATATAAAAAAATAATGGTAACAGATGCCAGGATTGAATCAGGAAGGAAATTCATAACAGAGCATAAAGAAGCGCTAGAAAGAGCAGAGGATTTGTATGGCGTTCCAGCCCCGATAATTGCTTCAATAATTGGTATTGAAACAAGGTACGGGAAAATCCAAGGAAATATAAGAGTGTTAGATTCTTTAATGACTCTTTCTTTTGATTACCCAAGGAGGGCTAGTTTCTTCAAGACGCAGTTAGAAGAATTCTTACTCTTGTGCAGAGAAGAAGGCCTCAGTGTTGGAACAATAAAAGGTTCTATTGCTGGAGCAATGGGCTATGGTCAGTTTATGCCTGATAGTTACCGTGATTACGCGGTTGATTTTGATGAAGACAATGTAAGAGATCTTTTGTCTAATCCGGTTGATGCGATAGGGAGTGTAGCTAATTTCTTAAGTAAAAAAGGGAAATGGAAACCAAACACACCGGTAGCAACAATTACAGATTTTAATAAAGGACGTCTCGGCTCTGATGCAAGCC
>CAJXIQ010000066.1 GCA_913054375.1 uncultured Bacteroidota bacterium | reverse complement strand
TTACCCAATCAAAGTCTTTTAATTGTGCAAGGTCATCATCAATATTCCCAGGAGTAATTAATTTGGCATTTCTCTTTAGTGTAAGCATTTCAGGATTAGATTTAAGCATCCTCTTAATTGCATCCTTAGAAACAATATTTCGATCAGATGAACCTTCAGGAACAATGTCTAGCAGGAGAACCTCGCATCCAGCGTTTGCGCAGTGAGCGGCTATACCAGCACCCATAACTCCGCTTCCAATCACGGCTACTTTTTTTATTGGCTTATCAACCGGTGTATACGTTATTACTTTCAAGTCCATAGCTAATTTTAAGTGCCCAAGAAAATCTTCTGCGCTCATTGCTGAGTCCAACTCACCTAGCATTCCACTGCCTACATTCATGTCTTGGTTTAGCGTAGGATACAACTCATAGGCAACCTCTTCATATGGATGAGCGTTTCTCAATGCAGCCAAAACAGAACTTATCTGTGCTTTGCGAATAATTACTTCAATTTTTACTTCAGATGCGGTGTGTCGCTTTCCTACTTCTCCTAGCGTCGGATTAGAACCAGAACCCGCTTTAAAAGTACCCATACCGGCTGTAGCAAATGAACACTCGCTATACTTACTGATTTCTCCTGCTCCTGCTGCAAATAATGCGTCGCGTATCGCTTCTTGATTTGCAGTTGGACAATACGTCACTAGTTTTACTAGCTCACCAGCCTTAGGTGCTAATATTCGTGTATTTATCAACCCAAGCTTTTCTGCTATTTTACCATTTACCCCATTGGCATATACATTATCCAAGTTCGTATGAATAGCATATATCGCAATATCATTCTTGATAGCCAACTGTACCGTACGCTGCACATAATTGGCATTATTAAATCGCTTTAATCCTCCAAAAACAATAGGGTGATGAGCCACAATCAGATTGCATTCTTTATCTATGGCCTCATTAACCGTAGCTTCTATGCAGTCTAAACTGATAAGCACTCCGCTCACGTCGTTACTCTTCTCTCCTACTATGAGTCCGCTATTGTCATAGCTTTCTTGCAAGCTCGGTGGAGCGATGCTTTCTAAATGGCCTATTACATCTCCTATTCGCATAGGGCGAAGATAAGCAGTTTGAGGGTTGGTTAAATGATCGAATGATTAAATCACTACTGACTCTATTTTTATTTGCAGGGAATGCGCTGAGAATAGCAATAAATCAAGGCCCAAATCACTGTTCGTTGTGATTTAATGAGCTAAACCAAGTTCGAAGTTAGCTGGAGAGTACTTTCTTTGTAACCTATCAAACATCGTTTCAACATATCACTTCTCGTGCCTACGGCTATTTACTGGTTGATAACAAGCATACGCAATTGGTGCTATGACAGGGGCATTTTCAAATCTACATCCTTTGATATCCCGATACTATCTGTGGGCAATCTAGCCGTTGGAGGAAGTGGCAAAACCCCTATGGTAGAGCACCTTGTGAAGGAACTAAACGGAGAGTATAACATCGCAGTACTAAGCAGAGGATACGGCCGCAAAACAAGAGGGTTTCTTTGGGTGAAACCCCACTTATCTCCCATAGAAACGGGAGACGAGCCGTTACAAATCAAGACAAAATTTCAAGAAATAGCTGTAGCCGTATGCGAAGATCGAGTAGCTGGCGTGCAACGCATTGTAGCTACTAGACCAGAAATAAACCTCATAATCTTGGATGATGCTTTTCAGCATAGGGCTATAAAACCAAACCTACAAATACTACTGAGCACCTACAGCGAACCGTACTTCAAAGACTACCTTATGCCTGCAGGAAGGCTTAGGGAAGGCAGGAAAGGGGCGACTAGAGCAGATGCTACTATCTACACCAAGTGTTCTGAGAACTATGAACCAATAAACTACGGTAAAAAACCCATCTTTTATTCCAAGATCGCATATGGTCATCTTGAAATCAAAGGTCCTATTTTTGGGTTTAGTGGTCTAGCAAAGAATGACATCTTTGCTAAGCACCTAGCATCCAACTATGATTTAAAAGATTTTAAAGATTATAAGGACCACTATTCTTTTACCCAAAAAGACCTAGAAGGTCTGAAAAAACTAGCGAAAGGGGCTACATTAGTATGTACAGAAAAAGATTGGATGAAGGTAAAGCAACTTAACGGCTACGAACGGATACACCACATAAGCATCTCCAATAAAATAGAAGGAGACATAGATTTCATCTCTTGGCTAAAAGCAAAAATTAATGAAAGCTAAAAAACACTTTGGACAGCACTTCCTGACCAGTAACGATACTGCCAAAACAATCGTAGATGGACTAGGAGATATCAGTACACAAGACATACTAGAGATAGGCCCGGGTATGGGTATTATTACTCAATTTATGTTAAACGCTGCAAGACGATTCAGAGCAGTAGAGATAGATCCTGAGGCAGCTACCTACTTAGAAAAAAACTTTGAAAATATCACATTAATAAAGGCAGATTTCTTAAAAGTACGTTTACGGGATTACTACACAGACCAGATCAGTCTTATTGGTAATTTTCCGTATAATATATCGTCTCAGATTGTTTTTAAAATTATCGAAAATCACGACCTCATAGAGCGATGGGTAGGCATGTTTCAGTTGGAAATGGGCATTCGCCTGGTTTCGTTGCCAAAAGACAAAAAAGAATATGGCATTCTAAGTGTACTGATGCCCTTTTACTACAAAGTAGAGACGGTCATGAAATTACCCCCAGAAGCGTTTGAACCAGCGCCTAGGGTAAATAGTATCGTAGTAAAAGCAATACGAGTGGAGCATGCTTGGAAGTGTGATCCAAAGCTATTAAAACGCGTAGTAAAGGCGTCTTTTGGTATGAGAAGAAAAACACTCAGCAATGGGCTTGCCTCTATTATTCCTAAAGAGATTATTAATACACATCCTTTTAGTACCTTGCGACCCGAGAATCTAACACATCTTCAGTTTGAAGAATTGTGTGTATTTATTGAGGCCAATGTCAGCAATTGAAATAACAAAAGAATCTATAGAGGAGCTTATTACGCTCATCGACACACGAGAAGAGAAAGAACTCCTTCCTGTATTGGAAAAATTATACCCTGCTGATATTGCCGAATTGTTTGATGATTTGAACTTGAATCAAGCTGTTTATATAGCCACACTTCTGGAACCACAGAAGAAAGTAGATGTTCTCACTGAGCTAGAAGACGATGTGAAGCTCAAATTTTTAGCGGGGTATACCAATGAGGAAATAGCCCATGATTTTTTTGCTTTTATAGAATCTGATGACGCTGCAGATATCCTTAATGCCATGGAAAGTTCCCAAGGCAAAGAAATCTTGCGAACTATTAGCGATAAGGAGCACAGTAAGAATATAGCTTCGCTACTGAAGTTTCCTGAAAACACAGCAGGATCATTGATGGCCAAAGAGCTTATACGGGTACAACATAGCTGGACCATAAAACAATGTACAGACGAGATTCGTATACAAGCAGAAGATGTAAGCCAAGTATACACTGCATACGTGGTAGACGAGTTTGAAGAACTGCTTGGATGGATCTCCTTAAAAAAAATATTACTGTCTCCGGAGAACCAAAAAGTTGAAGATATTTTTGATGACAACATCATCTCTGAAAGCACATATTCCAGTGGTGAAGAAGTAGCTGCAACCATGCAGAAATACGATTTGGTAGCTGTACCGATAGTAGATGCATTTAATCGACTCATAGGCCGAGTAACATTTGATGATGTGCTCGACTACGTAAAAGATGAAGCCGAAAAAGACTATCAAATGCTTTCTGGTATCAGCGGCGGTAAGGATTCTTCTGACACCATTTTAAGTAATACACGCTCACGCTTACCTTGGCTTATTATCGGATTGGCAGGTGGTATTGCCAGCTCGCTAGTAATAGGAAATTTTGAAGCAGAACTGGCGCGCAATGTACAGTTGGCTCTATTTATGCCACTTATCATGGCTATGGCTGGAAACGTAGGTGTCCAATCTAGCTCCATTATGGTACAAGGGCTTGCCAATAACTCTATCACCAACAGTGATATATGGGGCAAGCTTGGAAAAGAACTTGCTATTGCAATAATTAATGGTTTGGTATGTTCTGGACTCCTAATGGGGTATGGCTTTGTGTCTGGCAATCATATTGATATTATGATGACAGTAAGTCTTGCTCTGCTGAGCGTTATACTCATGGCTGCTATCATAGGCACAGTAGTGCCTTTAGCTCTAGACAAACTAAAAATAGATCCTGCATTAGCTACAGGACCTTTTATAACTACGAGCAACGACCTATTGGGGTTATTTCTGTATTTCCTTATCGGGAATCTGTTTTTGATATAAAACTCATTGAGGCATTAAATGCGTACCCTATTTATACTTCTATTCTCTTTCGGTATAACAAAATCCAACGCTCAATACACTAACTTGGTGCTGGAAGGTGGCGGAATGAAAGGCATAGCTTACGCCGGTGTTTTTGAAGCACTCGACAGCCTCGGCATTTCAGACGGCATAGACCGAATAGCAGGCACCAGCTCTGGCGCCATGAATGGTCTGATGTACAGCTTGGGTTATACGGGTAAAGAGATTCGTCAATTGAATATTGCCACAAACTTTGGCAAATACAACCAAGTGGGTGTGCCCCTAATCGGTGGACTTATACGCCTCAAGAGAACCTATGGATATTATAAGACAGACAGGTTGATTGAAGACCTTCTTAAAGCAATGCAGATGCGGGGCTTCTCTAAGGATCTTACATTCTCTGATCTCTACCAAGCCAAAAAAGCAGGCCGAAATGTGAAACTACTCTACCTCACTGGAGTAAATCTTACTGACCAGAAAATAGAAGTGTTTAGCCACGAGACTTACCCTTCTATGAAAGTGCTAGACGCTGTGCGTATCAGCGTTAGTATTCCAGTTTACTTTGAGGCGATATGGATGCAGCCAAACGGCAAATTGATAGCGAAGAAAGATGCGGACTCTACCACTAAAATGATGGTAGACGGCGGTATACTAGACAACTATCCGTTCTACATTTTTGACACGCTGGTGTCTGTAAATAACGGAAACAACTCCTACTATAAATGCAACGTTAATACCCTTGGTATTAAACTAGAAACGGATAACTCACGAGAGGATATAGCTCCAAAATCTATCCGAAATACCAGTGATTATCTGAACGCCACAGCGCTCATCAGTAGTGAACATCTTAACCGCAGACACCTAGGAAAACAACAGAAAAAACAAACTATTTTTGTAAATACCAGAAATTTTAACCCTCGAATAAAACGCCAGAGAAAAGCCATTAAAATTAAAGTGATGAACTACGGCAAAGAAGCTGTTTTGGCATTTTTTAATGCCAAATAATTGCCCCCAAAAAAGATTTGTTTGTTACTTCTTGACGGTCAATCTCTTGGTCAATATCAGGCCGTCTGCTGAAAGGGTATAAAAGTAAACACCTTCTTGAATTTCAGTAAAACATAAGACAAAAACACCCAAATGAGGAAGTTTCTGCACAGCTACAACCTCCCCTAAGGTATTTGATAATGTCTTGGGGCTTCACTTAATGTAAAGTGTACTTGTATATCGGTTTTTTCTTGCAGGACTGGGGTAGTTTGAGTCAATTTAGGATCATCTCCAACCATTGCCGTAGAAACAGAGAGCAGAAATCCGAGCATTATACAGGAGAGATTTCTCATGTGTACTATTCGTAGTAAGAGCAATACGACTGATAAAATTGAATTTTTATAAAAAACCATAGGCCACTGGCCTTAAAAGCGCGTACCTTTTTTTAGGCATAACTCTGCGCTACGTTTCATATCTCATCATACCATCTTTCAACATTAACTTGGTAGCTACATTATTAGAGAACAACCCCCCAGTACCCAATCCTTGGTGTTTTGTAACGTTATATGTACTTACCCATTGGGCTATAGCATTGAGCCCTACATTGCTCTCTAAAGCAGATGTTGCCCACCATTCTATGCCTATCCTCTGCGCTTGTGCAATCCATTCATCTGCTAAAGAAACCCCTCCTATCAGATTGGGTTTAAGGATAAGATACTGCGGCTTTATGTACGTAAGCAACCCAACCCCTCGAGTATGCACGTCTACTCCTATGAGTTCTTCGTCTAACGCGATATCAATAGGACTTTCTACACAAATCTTTGCCATATCATCCCACTGATTTACCGCAATTGGCTGCTCTATACTGTGTAACTCAAATCGTTTTAACTCATTGATCTGTTCTAAGGCCTCGTTTGCCTTGAAAGCTCCATTTGCATCTACCCGTAGTGTTATTTTGAAGGCAGAATAATCCTTTCTTATTTTCTCTAGCAGGCGACACTCCTCGTCAAAATCCAATGCCCCAATCTTACATTTTATCACATCAAAACCTGCGTTTATTTTAGCAATGGCCTCTTCATACATCTTCTCTGCGTCGTTCATCCAAACAAGGCCATTTACTGGCATAGCAACCTCCCCACGAGTAAATGCTGTGTTGTATAATCTACCTGCATCATCTGCCTGCATGGAAAGCAATGCTGTTTCTATACCAAAACGTATACTTGGAAAATCAACAAGATCCATTTCATCTAACTTGCTTACTTGGCAAAATTCTGTGAGTTTATCATTTAATACCTGCTCATAATCTGCCACATCATCTACGCTTAAAAGCAATAGTGGAGCGGCCTCTCCCACCCCTTGCTTACCCGTCTTGGTATCTACTAAAGTTATAAGATATATCTTTCTCTCAGTAAAGATATTGCGAGATGTTTTGGCCGGTTTTATAAACTGTAGCACATGTTTTTGTAGCGAGTACGTATACATCTACTAAACAAACAATTTAATTAGGAAAAGGATGACTACAACCAAACTGCCCAACGACAAAAATTTTAGTTGTCGATTATAATCATCTGCAGTTTTGGCGTTTTTGAGACGTGTGATGTGTACATAACCTAAAATCAACACTGCAAATGGAGCAAGACTATAATAACTGTTAGATAAATGATGCCCTATAAAGCCTAAAAACGCTACAGTCATTAAGGTAATCTGATACGACAACGCGCCTTCTTTACCGAGTTTAGAAGCTAGTGTTATCTTATTTGTAAGCACGTCTTTATCCAAGTCGCGTATATTGTTTACATTGAGTACGCCCACACACAGGCACCCGTAGGCTGTTCCTGATAACCACATAGCAGGTTCTATCATTTGATTGAATAAGAACGCAGTACCCACAACACCTATTAAACCAAAGAAAACGAATACAAATACATCCCCAAGACCATTGTAACCATACGCTTTTTTACCAACGGTGTAGGTAATAGCGGATATAATGCTAGCGATTCCTAGGCCTAAAAATCCGAACCAGTACGACCAATTATCTGCAAATGAAAGATGCAGCAAATACAGGCCTGTACCCAGAGCCAATAGCGTAAAAAGCGCTATGGCTATTAGCATTGCTTCTTTAGAAATGGCGCCTCCTGATAGTTGACGGTCTTTGCGGTGTCTGTCTGTTCCTTTCACAAAATCACCGTAGTCATTTGCCAAGTTGCTAAGTATTTGTAAGAAAATAGCAGTGAGTGTAGCAAATAGGAATATGTAAAAATCGAACGAGAGCTCGTGCAAACTACTTCCCAATATAATGGCACCAAGAGCCAATGGCAGTGTTTTCAGTCTAAAAGCTGCGAGCCAATGCTTCATTTCAATTTTTCTACTTCTTCCAGCTGTTGTTGCTTGTATCAGTATCTGCCGTTTCAAGGTTTGGATCCAATACTATTTTCACCACAGGCTTGTCTGTAATCAATACTTTACTTACTGTTTCCTCTAGTTTTTCGTTTTGCATTTTCCAGATTTCTGCTGGCAGACGTATTTCTTCTGTAGAGCCATCTGCATATTCTAGCTGGAAGATTACTGGCATTACCAATCCACCTATCATCTCCAAGTCTACTTGGTAAAAGTAAGCTTCTTCATTCAACTTATCCTTGCGTGTATCTGTTACCTTGGCTTTCACTCTTTCGTAGGCAGCAGCGGGATCTGCCGCATACACAACACTTTGCAAGATCGGATCAAATGTTCCTTTTTTGTCTTGCTTTTTTATCATCTTCTGCACCTTCTTTTTACTTGCTCCATCGGCTGGTACATTGAAATCAACTTGATACTCTGTCACACCAGTAACGGCCACATCACAATGGTCTGTGGTGTAAAACCATCCTCTCCAAAACCAATCTAAATCTACAGCACTAGCATCTTCCATAGTACGGAAAAGGTCTGCAGGACTTGGGTGTTTAAATTTCCATCTGTTAGCATACATTTTAAATGAATAGTCAAACAGCTCTGGTCCCATCACCGTCTCACGCAATATATTGAGTGCAGTACACGGCTTCCCGTATGCATTATTACCAAACTGGTAAATACTCTCGGAGTTGCTCATTATAGGTGATATGTATCGCTTATCTCCACCCATATATGGAACTATCTTATTTGCAGGACCACGTCTGCTTGGAAATGCTTTCCCACTCTCATCTGTCCATTCTTTTTCAGTTTGATACTGTAAAAATGTGTTTAATCCTTCATCCATCCACGTCCATTGCCTCTCATCAGAGTTTATTATCATAGGGAAGTAGTTGTGCCCCACTTCGTGAATGATTACCAGTATTGTTCTATACTTTACTGCATCGCTAAATTTACCTTCTGCATCTGTTCTACCACCATTGAAACAAATCATAGGATACTCCATACCTATACTCTTGCCGTTTATAGAATAGGCCACTGGATACGGATAATCAAATGTAAATTTAGAATACGTCTCTAGGGTAAGTACAATCGCTTTGGTGCTGTATAGTTCCCACATTGGGTTACCTTCTTTTGGATAAAGCGACATAGCCATCACTGTTCTATCGCCAAACTGTACGCCCTGTGCGTCCCATATAAACTTACGGCTAGCGCACCAACCGTAATCACGTACATTTTCTGCTTTGAAATGCCAGGTCTTAGTGTCACTAGCCCTGCTTACTTCATTTTTCTCCGCTTCTGCCTGTGTTACAATAATTACTGGAGAGTTACTCGTCTTTGCTTTTTGCAGCCTTGTCAACTGATCAGCAGTAAGTACTTCTTCTGTATTTTGTATTTCGCCTGTAGCACCCACTACCATATCACTCGGTACGGTAAGCTTCACATCGTAATCTCCAAATGGAAGCGTGAACTCTCCTCTACCTAAGAACTGCTTATTTTGCCACCCCGTAACATCGCTGTATACTGCCATTCTTGGGAAAAACTGGGCAATCGTATACAAGTAATTATCATCTTTTTTGAAGTACTCGTATCCACTTCTACCACCAATTTCCATTCGGTCATTTATGTTGTACCACCACTGAATGTCTATCGCGATAGAGTCGCCAGCCTTAAGTGGCTCATCCAAATCAATACGCATCATAGTATGGTTCACTTTTACCGTATAATCTGCACCCGTGGCATCTTTCACATGCTCTATATTAAAACCACCAGGGAACGTATGGAACATGTTGAAATACTCATACAAGCTAACCCCGTTATTCAATTTACCCTGCTGTATTTTGTAGGTTTCAGATTCTGGACTACGCATATTCTGATCAAGTTGCACCCATAGGTACTCCAAATTGTCGGGAGAAGCATTGGTATATATAATTTTCTCTTTACCATACACACGTTGGTTTTCGTCATCTAGACGAATAGCCATAGTGTAGTCAGCCGTGTTTTGCCAGTACTCGTGACCAGGGGCTCCACTTGCAGTACGGTAAACATTGGGCGTAGGTAAGTCTGAATCTAGCTGCCTAAACTTGTTTTGGTTTGTATTCGCGTTTTGAGCCATTGAGCTAAAACCGATAAGGCAAAATGTTATACTGAGTACGTATCCTATATTTTTCATAAAACAGATGCAAAGAAAAGGAATTTGGTAGTTTTGTAATTGTGTTATCCTTATTACTATCCTTTCTTATTAGTACAGTGGCTCCGCAACATGACTTTCATACCTCATGGATGAATATTACATACAATGAGGGCTCTAAGTCTTTTGAATCAACTTGGCGTACAGATACAGAGCATTTAGAAGGTGTTCTTACAGCCTATGCAGAGCAAGAAATACACTTAGACAATAGCACAATCGGCAGTTATAAACTACTGATAAATAATTACATAAAAGATAATGCTACATTATACCTAAATGCTAAGAACCAAAATTTAACCATTGATATCATAGAAGTAAATTTTGCAGAAACCATAGTGCATTTCAAGCCTATAAAATGCCGTCGCAAACTGAAACAGGTAAGTATGCAAAACACGCTGCTTCAAAAACAATTTCCCAACCAAAAAAATATGGTGCAACTAAACTACGAGGGTAAAATGTATAGTTTGCTGCTAGGTGCCAATAAGCAATATGAGGAAATTATCATCGAGCAAAGACAATAGCTTTATTGCACTAATAAAGTAATGAAGTGATTCCGACTAAAAGATTGCGTTCATAAATAAGAGGCAATAGAAATCAAGATTAGCAAACAAAAAATACCTT
>CAJXIQ010000065.1 GCA_913054375.1 uncultured Bacteroidota bacterium | reverse complement strand
GGAAGCTTGTCATTTTCCCTTAACCCGTCTGGCAGTGAAACACCGCAAACCTCTCGTTTACCAGAGTCATACTCACGCCAAGCGTGCCCAGCAAGGTATCCGCGTACTACAAATTCTACTGGGTACGGCTCGCATTTATGACCTATGGTTACATGTGGGTCTGCCTCACTCAGCTTCCAGTTCGGTACTATATGTGCCGTATCATCCAAAAATTTAGAGGCAATTTGATTGAGCACCTGCCCTTTGTGCGGTATGGCATTTGTTAGTACATGGTCAAATGCAGAGATTCTATCGGTTGCAACTAGTACTACAAAATCTTCCTTCACAGCATACACATCGCGTACCTTTCCGCGAATAAAGTTAGACTGATCTTTGAAGAAAAAATTAGTTGACATTAACGTATTTTCTTGTTCTTTTCCCATCATTTTCAAGATTTTCTCTTTCAAAAGTAAAAATAAGACTTAATAAGGCTCAAGGGGGATGTACTCAATCATAAACTTGAAAGGAATTTCATTGCATCTATTCCATCTGCAAAGTCTTGTAGGTCAGGCCTTTGAGTTTTACCATACGGTATGGTTTGGACCTTTGAATAGTTACCCACAATACATTGGATATCAGAACTGTTTGCGTCTATGAAGGTATCCAGTTGCTCCTCATTTTGGTAATATGCATAGTGTATGCATGCAAGTGGCGCATGCAAGTTCTCGCGCTCTTTGGGTAGTGCAAATCCTGTATCTAGGTGCTGTTCCTTATTCATGAGCAGTAATGCCCTATGATAGGTATAGTTGTTTGCGTATTTGTTGTGGTTTGCGTTGTAAAATGATTCTATCTGTGGAGTTGCACTACCCAGTATGACGTGGCTTTTGCTTTTGGCAGCCAAGTACATAGCACAGTCTCTCGCATGAAAACGCGGTGCGGGTTCGTGTTGCTTAAAACTACTCTCGTGCTCTTCATCTACCACGATAAGTCCTAAGTTGCTGAATGGCTGAAAAATAGCACTTCGTGTTCCTACCACAAGTAGTGGTTTGCCTTCAGCTACGGCATTGTATACCTCTACACGCTCGTTTTTGCTAAATTTAGAATGGGAGACAACCAACTGTTCTCCAAAGTAGGCTTGCAGCCTACCAATGAGTTGACTCGTGAGGGCAATCTCTGGAAGCAGATACAACACTTGTTGTCCCTTGTTCAGGTATTCTTTTATAAAATGCGTATAGATGTGTGTTTTGCCACTCCCTGTTACGCCGTAGAGTAGGGCAGGTTTCCGTTCCAAAAATGCTTGCTGTATGGCTTCGTAAGCCACCAGTTGTGCCGGTTGCAATTCTTCTAGCTTAGCATCTCCATCGGTAAAAGTGATGCGTGATTTTTCCCTCTCTTCTACCGTGAAAATATCTTTGTCTATCAATGCATTAATAGCGGCATTGCTCACTCCGTGTTTTACCAATTCTGTCTTTTCACATTCGCCTGTTATACTGTATTTGGAGATGAACGTCATAACGGCCTGTAGCTGTTTTTTTGCCCGTTTTTCCAGTTGATCAAAGAGCAGATTGAGTGCTTTGCTGTCTTGTAATGTATCGCTTATTTTAAGATAACTTCTTACCTTGGGCTTATAGGTTTCTTGAATGTCGTCCTTCAACAGTATAGCTCCTTTTATGTAAAGAGACTTCACATACTTATGAATTTGTGGTATCTTGAGTACCTTGGATGCTTGGGCAATGCTAAATTCTTTATTAGCTCTTATCATTTCGATGATAAGTACCTCTCTAGCATCCAGAGTAGCGGCACTACTGTCAAATTCAGGTTGAAGGATCATTTTTGACTCGCCTTCCATTTTGAGTCCAGCTGGCATTGCTGCATTGTATACCAAGCCCAGGGATGTCATGTAGTAACGAGACATCCATGACCAGAATGCAAGCTGATTTTCGTTTACAATAGGTTCACTATCTACGATATCAAAAATGTATTTCGCTTCATATTTTTTTGGAGGTAGTTCGCTTATGGCGTAAATTAAACCTGCCATCACACCTTTTTTACCAAAGGGGACACTGACGCGTTTGCCAACGATGACTTCTTCGTTTAGCTCAAAGGGTACACGGTAGGTAAACGTGTTTTTGAGGTTGAGAGGGAGTAAAATCTCTACGAATAAAGTCTGCCGATGCTCAGAAATGTCCAATTTGTGTAATTTTTTGTGTAAATAGTGTCCAAAGCTAGATGAAAAACAGTTAAGTGATGCTACTTTTGTCTACAAGATTTTATAAACTAATTGAGACCGTTTTTTTTCATACTAATTATAGGGTTAGTTGCCGTCAGCTCATGTGACGAACTACCCATTGAAGTGATACTTGAAACCAGCAAGAGCACTGAGACTGCTGTTGAGGTTATGTCAGAAGTGATTTCAACCTTTGATGTGGTAGAAGACTTTGTTTCTGGTTCCGAACTGTTTTTAACTCAATTTGACTGCTTACTCCCAGAAGATGCCGAAGTGAGGATACTGGATGATGATTTTGAGGATGGAGATGGGGTAGAAGTGTTGATTGACTTTGGTGTTATAGGTTCAGAACCTTGCGGACTGTTGTGTAAAGATAATAAGTACAGAGCAGGAAAAATTTGTATAACCTTGGATAGACCGTATGCTGAACCTAATGCCAAACTTTCGGTCTATTTCGGTGAGGCAAACCCTTTTTACTCGGGCAACGGTAAGAAGATGAGTAAAATTGAGGGTGAATTTAATCTCACTCGAGTTGGCGCCGATGAGCTATTGTTTCAGTGTGACGGATTACAAGTAACTACTGTAGAGAACGACGCTTTAGTGCTTCAGGGAGATCTTTCCATAGTTTGTATTGAAAATTCTGGCTTTGGGCTTATTAACGATAAATTAACTTTTGAGGGTGAATTAACGGTTGAGTCTGGAGATAATGAACTCATTTTTGAAATTGTAGAACCGCTTCACAAAGAATACGGACTTTCATGTGTTCAGTATATCAAAACAGGAAAGCTGGAGGTAGATCCGATGAATAGTGCGTCCAATATTAGTGTGGATTTTGATCCCAATAATGATGCATCTTGCGATAATACCATTGGGATTACCGTAAATGGTAGAACCTTCATTTACATGTATTAACCTAAACCTTGGGATAGGTAAAATAAATAAGATCTTTTGTGCAATTGTCTATCTCACTGAATTTATCGGTGTGTAGCTGTATGCAAACCACTCCGCCACTTGGCACATAGTCGATCTGCACATTGGCAAGTGTTTGGAAGACTTCTGTAATGCCTGGATTATGAGCGAGTACAAGAACAGTCTCTATGAGGTTATCTACTTCTTTTAGCTTTTTAATAATGGTATGTGGCGAGGCCATATAAAGATCTGTATCAAACTTGGTTTGACTCTTGCCAAGCAGATTAAAAATGATCTGCCATGTATCTCGTGCTCGTATGGCATCTGATACGAGCATAAGATCGGGGAGAATGCCAAACTCTTTTACTCTCTCGGCCATAACACGAGCATCGTGATTGCCTCGTAAAGTCAAGTTACGTTGATGGTCGGTAAGTGTTCTATCTGACGAGTCACTCTTGGCATGTCTCATTAGAATTATGTGTTTCATTGCTTACCGATCTTTGACATGTAAAAAAACCAACCAATAATAAAAGACAATCCACCGATAGGAGCTAGATGAGCAAATACATCCAATCCTATGCCCGTTAGTTCTTTTGTAGCATGTACAATAAGACCAAAAGAAAACAGTAGAATGCCTAGATAAAAAAAGAGATTGGAATACTTTTTTTCGGTTTTCCACTGGTTGTAGGTATGGTTTGTAAGTATCAATGCAATAGCATGAACAATAAGGTAGCGTAAGCCAGTATGATACGTGGCTAGTTGAGCTACTGTTAATTTAGATTCTAGACCGTGGGCTCCAAATGCACCTAAAATGACGTAAACAGTACAGAGTATTGCTCCTGCTCGCATGTGAGTATAAGGATTACGACTATTCATGTTTATTTTTGCTTTCGAAATTAATCATTTATGAAGAAGATACTAAGCATTTTTGCTACGATTTTGTTTCTTGGATCTTGCATTACAGAATTAACAAATACTGCAGAAAAAGTAAGCAACATTGACGCGGTAAAGTGGAATCCAACGATAGCTGTACCGCTTATCTATTCTCGCCTAAATTTTCATGATTTACTGAATGAAGTAAATACCAATGAGTACCTGAGAATAGGTGCAGACGGGAGCCTAACTCTTGTCTATTCGGATGCGTACACAAGTCAAAAGGCAGAGGATGTTTTTAAGATCAACGACCAGATTTTTTCAGAATCATTAACATTTTCTGCCGTAGAATTAACAACGCTCCTTTCTAGTGGTAGTCTCACACTGAACTACACACAAACGTTGGACTTTAACATGGGAGCTAGTGAATTAGATAAATTGCTTTACAAGCAAGGCTCTTTTGATTTAGCCATATCTACAACCCTTGATCATGATGTTTCTTTCAGTATGCGTATTCCGGAGGCGATGAATGGTTCCACTTTTCTGGAGCCATCCGTAATAGCCAATAGCTCTTCCGTACCCAATACAGGAAGTGCTAGCGAAAGCCTGAATGGAGTTGAGATAGATTTCACCCAAACAGCACAAGGGCATAGTGAAATTGATGTAGAGATAGAAATTGTCATAACGAGGAGAGGTACTAATCCGATAAAACCGACAGAAACGATTACATACACAGCAGAGATGCTCAATCAAGCGTATACGCGAGTGGAAGGCTTGTTTGGCAGTTTAGATTTTTCTACAACGATTGTGGATACCTTGACTATTCCATTTTTTGAGAATAGCCAAAGTGGGTCTATTACATTAAGAGATCCACGTATTAAGTTCTTTTTTGCGAATTCCTCGGGTTTAGGCATTGAGGTTAATGTGCTAAAGTTTGATGGAATTAATAAAGAGAATAATGTACTTCCTTTTATTGGGTTCCCCTCACCACTGCCTATACCAAAACTGAGCTTTATGGAAATAGGACAAACCAAGAATGACTCTCTTGAACTCAATAAAAACACGAGTAATTTGGCTCCTTATTTAAATAATAAACCTGCTAAAAATGCATACAGGTTAGAGGTGAACAGTGGAGTAAATGCTAACCAGCGGCAGTGGCTGCTCGATACAAGCAAATTAGCTATGCAGGTAGAAATAGAAATACCACTTGATGGAACAGCACAAGATTTTGCGCTAGAATCAAGCCAACCCTTCGAGCTGGAATTAGAAAATGTATCTGATATAGAAGAGGTGCTGATAAGGCTATATACCGAAAACGGTTTCCCATTAGATATTACCACACAACTCTATTTTGAGGATAGCTTGACCAACACCGTGTTAGATTCCTTGTTGACAACAGACATACTCATACTCCCAAGTGCCACCGTTGATGCACAAGGAAAGGTGCTAAGTGCAAATCCTAAAACTACTGACATAAGCCTTAATACAGCAAGTATAGAAAATTTGCAAAATGCGAATAGGATACGAATTAGAGCTACACTTAATACTCTAGTAGAAAATGGTATACCAACGGATGTAAAGCTTTACAGTTACTATGACTTGCTTTTACAATTGGGTGTACAAGCTGAAGTACTAATAGAAAAAGAATTGACCCTATGAAAAAAATCACACTACTACTCGTGGGTTTATTACTCGAAATAGGAGTAAATGCTCAGAGCAACATGACTTTGTATAATATGGGGAATTTACCGCAACGGTTGACTGTAAATCCCGCTTTAGTACCAGACTGCAAGTGGTACTTAGGTATGCCCGTTTTGTCATCTACAGATATTTCCTTTGGGAGCAGTGCTCTCAAGATATCGGATATAAATGACGTGCTAGAAGTGAATAGTAGAGGTAAGTATACAGCGAACCTCAAGAAGCTTGGTACGGTATTAAACAGAGGGACATTTGTGCATATTGGGATTAATCAAGAATGGCTCAATTTTGGCTTTAGAGTAAAGAAAAATATGTTCACCGTTGGTGTTACAGAGAAGATAAAGACTCGTTTAGATTTTCCTACAGATTTATTTAAAGTAGCATTTGAAGGGAATGGAGGTCAAAATTTAGGCTATGCATTCAACTTTAATTTTGGGTTAGATGTTCTTCACACGCGCGAGTTTGCGGTAGGTTACAGCCGCAGTATGCTCAATGAAAAACTAAGAGTTGGTGGTAGACTAAAGTATGTACGTGGTCTGAATGTAATCACTACAAAAAGTAATGATCTGATTTTTACTACTGACCCTAATACATTTGCCTACACAGTAACTGCGGACATAGAGGTAAATACGAGTACGCCAGTGTTGGACTCATCGCTTGGAGTGAATAATCCTACAGTATTGGTGCTTGGAAGTCCAAAAAATGGCGGATTTGGAATAGATCTTGGGGCGAGTTATGAGCTCACAGATAGAATTACGCTATCGGCGAGCATTGTAGATTTAGGAAGGGTATTTTGGAATGACTACACGACCAATGTAAAATCTAGGAATCCAGGTGCTACTTTTACCTATAGAGGTATTGATATCAACGAATACCTCGGTGATTCTGTGCAAGGGAGTGCGGGTTTTGAAGCACTTACCGATACTTTACAAGACGTGTTTGCACTTGATACAAATAGCAACTCATTCAGTACGGGTCTATTGGGGGAGTTTTATATGGGAGGGAATATCAATTTAAATGATCGCCACAATGCAGGTATTTTGCTTTACGGTAGTTTCTATAATAGATCATTTTATCCGGCACTTACGCTCTCTTGGAATTCACAATTAGGACGAATACTTGCCGTTAGCGGTAGCTATACTATTTCACGAAGTGGTTTTACCAACATCGGTTTGGGATTAGCTGTAAATTTAGGGCCAGAACAGTTTTATATAGTCGGAGATAACTTAATAGGTACAACAGTGGGTAACTTACAGACGGTGTATGTGCGCTTTGGCTGGAATCATACGTTTGGTCGTAAAAAATACCAAAAGCAAAAAAGCAAACAAAAAAATATATCAAAAAAATGAAGCAACTACTATTCTTATTCTTGTTCTTGAATGTGACCTTAAGTGGCTGCAAGGAGGAGGACTTTACGATGCAAAATGACGATGAGATAAAACAATACCTCGCTACAAATAACCTAACGGCAGAAAAAACGGATGAAGGACTGTACTACATAATTACCCAGGAGGGTGCTGGTGTTAACCCCAATATTGCCAATGATGTTACGGTACACTATAAGGGATATTTACTCAATGGAAATATCTTTGACAGTAGCTATGATAGGGGAGATCGGTCTACTTTTTCTCTTAATAGTGTAATAAAGGGGTGGCAAATCGGGATACCTCTCTTGAAAGAAGGAGGAGCGGGTAGATTGTTTATCCCGTCGCACTTGGCGTATGGAGCAAACCCACCAAATGGAAGAATACCGGCAAATGCTGTTTTGGCATTTGATATAGAATTATTTGAGGTTCGCTGATTGCATAGGTGGCAATAGAGAAAGATGTTCTATTGAAGGGCGATTTTATTGCTTTTGTTGCTTGGGCACTGCCTGGGAATGGCCTGTGGTTTAAGCGTTCTCTATGAGTTGTAAAAAATCATCTACGCTAGATGTGATTTGCGTATAATTACCTTGATTCCTGAACCACGTCAATTGCCTTTTAGCATAATTACGAGTGTGTTGTTTCATTTTATCTATGGTGTGATCGCGCGTCCAATCACCATTGAAATAATTAAAAAATTCTTTGTAACCAACGGTGTTTAAGGCGTTTAAATCTTTATTCGCAAACAATTTTCGGGCTTCTTCTTCGAACCCCTCTTTGAGCATATCGTCTACTCTTTTATTTATACGTTCATAAAGTTGGTTGCGGTCCTTATCTATGTAGTAATAGGATACTTTGTAGCTTCTTTCTGTAGGTTTTTTCACGGATTTATCTACTCCCCCTTGTCTTATCTCAATTGCTCTGGACAAACGTTGTGGGTTTGCATAGTCAACTTTGTCTCTTGGTACGCCGGCACCCTCTGCAATAGCCTGTAGTGCCTCTATTCCTTCACTATTTAATATAAAATTAAGTTGTAGCCTGAGTTGCTCATTTTGTTGCGGCAGTGCATCTAAACCTTCTGTTGCTGCTTTTATGTACAATCCAGTACCTCCGGTCATTATTACGGTATCGTGTTGGGTAAATAAGTATTTCAACTTGGTATCCACGTCACGCGCATATGAGCCAGCATCATAGTTGTAATGGATGCTGTGTGTAGCAATAAAATGGTGCGGTACGAGAGCGAGTTCTTCTCGCGATGGTCTTGCTACTCCTATTTTCAGTTCTTTGTAAAGTTGTCGGGAGTCACATGAGATAATTTCAGTGCCAAAGTGTTGCGCTACCTTAATAGCAAAAGCAGTTTTTCCCACAGCAGTTGGCCCTGCGATAACAATTAGGTGCTTAGTCAATTGGTTTGCCATCATTTATCTGTGATTCATCTATTTCAGATTCATCTACTTCGTCTCCAAATAGGTTGAATTCGTCTTTTTCTTCCTCTTCTTCCTCCTCCTCGTCGTCATCGTCGTCTAGCTCATCATGCAAGCCATCAATCAAGCTATCTGCTTCTTTGAAAAGCTTTGCGCTTGGATCGTCTATTATGGTTTTTGGGTCTACAAATTGTTTTGGTGCAATACCACTACTTTTAAAAATACTGGGATACGTTGCACCTACTTCTGCTACGAATAGCTTTACCACTTCCGCTCGGAGATGCCAATTCCCATCTTCAGCATCATAATTGTACAGGAATTTCTGATGTGGATCATCAATAAATTTTCCTAATTCACTAGCTCCGGCAGCTCTTGCATTCGGTTTTGGATCTGTGCAGAATTCATCGCCTCCTCTCCATGAGTCATTTGCTTTGTAAAACGATGCTGTACGCGTTTTGTCAAAATTAATAGCTTCTTGTAAGGAATTGTGAAAGTCTCTAAATGTATTTTTTGCTGATACATCTATTATTCTTTCTACATCATTGACGTCTTCAAACGTGACCCTAAACCTAAATACTAAACTCATTGCTTATACAAACCTAATTCTTTTCCTTTTTCTAACACAAATTTAAATGCCTCATCATACTCATTGGTGATGATACCATCCAAAATCGCATCTTTCAATGCCGTTTTTATTTCTCCTATTTCTCGGCTGGGGCCTATACCAAATACATTCATTATTTGCTGCCCGTCTATGGGGGGTTGCCAATTGCGTATTCTATCGCGTTCTTCAACCGCTGCAATATTTTTCTCTACATTGATTAGATTGGCTTGAAAACGTTTTTCTTTCTCCTTATTTTTTGTTGTGATATCGCTTTTACATAAAATCATGAGATCTTCAAGGTCCTCTCCAGCATCAAAAATGAGACGTCTTATTGCAGAGTCTGTTATGTATTCTTTAGTCAAGGCAATGGGGCGCAAGTGGAGTTTCACTAGATTAATAACTTTTCGCATATTTTCTCCCAAGGGTAACTTAAGCCTTTTAAATATTGGCTTTACCATACGCGACCCTTTGTCTTCATGTCCATGAAAAGTCCAGCCTTCTCCTTTTACAAACCGCTTGGTAGGTGGTTTGGCTATGTCGTGCAGTATTGCCGACCAACGTACCCATAGATCTGTTGTCTTCTGGCAGCACTGATCTAATACCTGAAGCGTGTGGTAAAAGTTGTCTTTATGTCCTTTACCTTCTCTTATTTCTACTCCTTGCAGTTTAACCATCTCTGGGAAAAATTCATGGAGTAGCTTGGTGTTAAATAGTATTTTAAAACCAATACTTGGTTTTCTAGATAGAATAATCTTATTGAGCTCATCTGTGGTACGCTCTTGTGATATAATAGATAACCGATGAGCTTCTGTTTTCAGTGCTCTAAGGGTATTTTCTTCAATTTTGAAATTCAGTTGGGCCGCAAAACGTGCGGCTCGCATCATACGTAGCGGGTCGTCACTAAACGTGATATGCGGATCTAGCGGTGTTCTGATAATACTGCTTTGTAAGTCCTGTAATCCTCCAAAAGTATCTACAAGCTCACCATAGTTTTCTTGGTTTAGACTGATAGCTAGTGTATTAATAGTAAAATCCCTTCGGTAGATATCATCTCTAAATGTACCGTCTTCGACCTTTGGTTTACGACTATTTCTATCATAGGATTCTTTTCGTGCTCCGACAAATTCAAATTCCCAATCATCTGTTTTAATTTGTGCCGTGCCAAAATTTTTAAATACATTAAAGTGAGACCCTTTTAGTCTTTTTTGGACTGCACTAGCTAAAGCAATTCCACTACCTACAGTTACAAAATCTACATCTTTGGAATCGCGTTTCAAATAAATGTCACGAACAAATCCACCTACCACGTAGGTTTGAAATCCAAGCTTTTGTGACTCTTCTGATACGGTTTTAAAAATAAGATGTGATAGGTACTCTTTCACTGCGGGACGAAGGTATAAATAATTGAATAATGATTAAATATGGAATTAAAATCAAATTAAATCCTTAGATAAAAAAAAGAAATAATCCTTGTAGGAAAAGAGTATAAATAATTGAGATAC
>CAJXIQ010000064.1 GCA_913054375.1 uncultured Bacteroidota bacterium | reverse complement strand
GAAATAACCCGTTGAGAACTAAGGTTTATTTTGGTGGATATATAGGGTATGTTGTATGCGTAGTCTTCCGTGTTTTGTGCAAAACACTCTTCACACATATATGGAGATATTATTTGCTCTGACCCAGACGTAGGATTTTGTCCCACATTTTCAGCTACATCCCAAGACAAATTTATTTTATCTGACTGAGCTAGAATCTTTTGATTAAGGCCCAAAGAAGCAGTCAAGAGTAAGAAATATATCTTTGATTTTATGGCCATACTTAATTTTGCTATTTGTGTTTTGATAAGACTTTAACAATTCTAACCATATAAAGTCTGATTTTATTGTAAATTTCTGACATAAATTCAAAAGTGACACAATAATTATATTTTGTGGATGTATCGTAATAAAAATTCTATCTTTGTTGATTATAGACGAGAAGAGAAATGAGAAAAATAAAAACTACTATTTTTTTGATGATGAGTGTGGTCGCTTCATTGCATGTTCAGGCTCAAGATCCTGAATTTACGCAATTCTATGCTGCTCCCATATATACAAACCCAGCAATGGCTGGTACTGGAGCGTGCGGAGGAGGAGGAAGAGCAGTACTAAACTATAGAAATCAATGGCCATCTCTCCCAGGTACGTTCATAACAACAAGCGCTAGCTACGACCAACACTTTGATAAGATTGGTGGAGGTGTTTCGCTAATGATATTAGATGATAGAGCGGGAGAAGGGCTGCTTCGAAGCCAAAGCGTATCTGCCGGATATGCGTTTCAATTGCCAGTTACCAAAAAATTTACAATGCGTTTTGGAATAGAAGGCCAATACGGTCAGCGCAGTATAGACTGGGAACGTCTGCGTTTCGAAGATCAGATAGATCCAAGCGCTGGTTTTGTGAATCCAACAAGTGAGCCATTCGTAAGAGACCCTGTCAACTATGCAAATTTTGCTACAGGAATTCTAGGATACACAGAGAGATTTTATGCCGGTGTAGCTGTGCATAATCTTATCGAACCAGTTCAGTCATTCTTTTCTGACCCTACAGCAATCATACCACGTAGATATACAGTACACAGTGGTGTTGTTATTCCCTTAGACGGTCGTAGAAATCCGGAAAGTACAATTTCGCCTAATGTTTTGTTTATGCTTCAAAACAAGTTTACACAAATGAATATTGGTTTTTACTATAATAAAGGTCCATTGGTGACAGGTTTATGGTTCAGACAAACATTTGGTGATTTTACTAACTCAGATGCACTAATAGCGTTGGTTGGATTCAGAAAAGATAAATTCAAATTTGGATATAGTTTTGATTTGACTGTTTCGGATGCAAGATCTGCAGCGCCAGTAAGTCACGAAATATCTGCCGGAATAGAGTGGTGTGCAAAGAGGCCAAGCAGAAAGTACCGCAAGATCTCTTGCCCCGATTTTTAATTGAGCTTTGAAAAATGTATCATTGCACAATATTATCAACTCAATTACAGTTAATTACTTAAGGTTTTAAAAATATTATGAGGTTTAATAAATTCACAATAGGCTTGCTTACTATGGCTCTAATGACTACAGTTGCCTGCAAAAAGGAGAAGTCCTCTAGCACAGGATGGGGTTACAATGATTCCAAGTGGGGAGGTTTTGAAAAGCATGAATACGCAGGACAAGAAACAGGTCCTGGTCTTGTGCTTGTACATGGTGGAGCTTTCACCATGGGTTCATCTGAGCAAGATGTTACTCACACGCACAACAACATTGAAAGAAAAGTTTCTATACCATCTTTTTATATGGATCAAACTGAAGTTACGAATAGTCATTACCGTGAATATGTGTACTGGTTGAAAAGAGTTTATCTAGATTACCCCGAGGTAGCGATAAATGCTTTGCCAGACACGAATACATGGAGATCTAGATTGGCGTACAATGAGCCTTACGTTGAGTTGTACTATCGTCACCCAGCTTACCAAGACTATCCTGTTGTAGGTGTGAATTGGCAACAAGCTACTGCGTATGCAGCCTGGAGATCTGATCGTGTAAATGAGATGATCCTAATCCGAGAAGGTATCTTGGAACCAGATCCAGATCAAATTAATGAAGCTAACTTCAACACGCAAGCTTATTATGTAGGACAGTCTGATGGACTTACTCTAGGTAAGCACCAAATGAAGGACTACAAAATAAAAAAAGGAGGTATTCGCCAAGTAAGAATGGAAGATGGTATCATGTTGCCAAAGTATAGACTACCAACAGAAGCGGAGTGGGAATATGCTGCTGTTGCAAACGTTGGTGCATCTACTTACGAAAACATAAATAACAAAAAGATTTATTCTTGGGAAGGTTTAACTGTACGATATAGTGGCGGTAATGAACAGGATAGAGGTCTTATATATGGCAACATTAAAAGAGGGAAAGGTGATCAAGCGGGTATCGCAAACCGTTTAAATGATGGTGCACTAATCACTGCTCCAGTTGCTTCTTATTGGCCGAATGATGCTGGGCTATACAACATGAGTGGAAACGTTTCGGAGTGGGTTATGGATGTCTATCGTCCACTAACCTTGGAAGATATGAATGATTTCAATTCTTTCCGTGGTAACGTGTTCGATAAAGTAAGTTTAGACGTAGATGGAATAGTAGATCTGAAAGACAGTCTTGGTAGAATCGTTTACGTAGAGGTAACAGAGGAAGAAAATGTAGGACGTAGAAACTACAAGAGAGCAGATAATATGGGTTACTTGGATGAGGAGACATATATGGACGGTGAGCAAGGGTATGAATATAGTGTGAGTACGCTAGTAGACAATCAAGCTCGCGTATACAAAGGTGGATCTTGGAATGATCGCATCTACTGGGCTTCTCCAGGAACACGTCGTTTCTTAGACGAGCAACAATCTACATCTACGTTAGGGTTCCGTTGTGCAATGCACAGGGTTGGAGCACCTTAGTAGTAAAGTTATCGGCAAATACGCTGAGCGACAAAAAGATAATACAAATCCCGATCACGAAAGTGGTTGGGATTTTTTAGTGGTTTAGGTGCAATAGCATCTTTGTCCCTTCTCATTGTTCTGTACTAAATTATTTGTGCTCTCACGCAAACAATACAAAAAAAAACACCGCCGTGAGGCAGTGTTTTAAATTCAGTTTAACACTAATTAATTGGTAACAGTCCGGCGTGGTGCTAGACTAGCAGTACTCTTTGTATACTTCTTGTAAGTGACTCGAAATTATCTCTGCACTGCGCCCTTCTATGTGGTGACGCTCTACAAAATGAACTAATTCGCCATTTTTGAAAACACCAATACTTGGGCTACTGGGTGGGTAAGGTAGTAAGTGCTCTCTTGCAGCAGTTACAGCCTCTGCATCTACACCTGCAAACACAGTGTACAGATTTTGTGGTTGTTTTTCTCCTCCTAGAGAAGCTACCGCACCTGGTCTACAAGTACCAGCTGCACATCCACATACACTATTTATAACAAGCAATGAAGTCCCTTCTGTGCTTGCTAGAGCTTTGTTCACTTGTTCAGCATCTTTTAGCTCGGTGAAACCATTATTTGTTAAATCAGCTCGCATTGGAGCAACTAATTCTTCTGGATACATAGTATTATTTTATTGTTTCTTGCAAATATGCAACAAACTAGATGATTGGTTTGTTTAAGAAGTATTAAATTTGCACCGTTAATTAAAAGTAATGACAACACAATCAATGAGTAACTACAAAGTAAAAGACATTTCGCTAGCAGACTGGGGAAGAAAAGAGATCAATATTGCAGAAGCAGAGATGCCTGGACTAATGTCCTTGAGAGAAGAATTTGGCGAGAGCAAACCATTGGCGGGTGCTCGTATTGCAGGATGTCTTCACATGACTATTCAAACTGCGGTACTTATAGAAACGTTGCAAGCGTTAGGAGCTGAAGTGACTTGGAGTAGCTGTAATATATTTTCTACGCAAGATCAAGCTGCTGCTGCTATTGCAGCTGCAGGAACAGCTGTATATGCATGGAAAGGAATGAACGAAGAAGAGTTTGACTGGTGCATAGAGCAAACGCTAAAAGGTTTCGAAGGGGGCAAAGCACTCAATATGATATTAGATGATGGAGGAGATTTGACCAACATGGTTTTAGACAGATACCCCGAGTTAGTAGGAGACATCAGAGGAATCTCTGAGGAGACAACTACAGGTGTACTAAGACTATATGATAGAATGAAGGCGGGTACATTGCCACTTCCTGCTATCAACATCAATGATTCTGTTACTAAATCTAAATTTGACAATAAATATGGATGTAAGGAATCTGCTGTAGATGCTATAAGAAGAGCTACAGATGTAATGATAGCTGGGAAAGTAGCAGTAGTAGCAGGATACGGAGACGTAGGAAAAGGTACTGCAGCATCACTTGCTGGAGCAGGTGCTCGAGTAATCGTTACTGAAATTGATCCTATTTGTGCTCTACAAGCTGCAATGGACGGTTTTGAAGTAAAGAAAATGGAGAATGCCATTCCTAGAGCTCAGATAGTAGTAACTGCTACGGGTAATAAAGATATTCTTACGGAGAAACATTTCAGATTAATGACAGACAAAACAATCGTATGTAACATTGGTCATTTTGACAATGAGATAGACGTAGCTTACTTAAATAACAATCACGGTGATTCCAAATTTGAGGTGAAGCCACAAGTAGATGTGTACAACATAGATGGTAAAGAAATCATCCTTCTTGCAGAAGGTAGATTAGTAAACCTTGGTTGTGCTACAGGTCATCCATCATTTGTGATGAGTAACTCTTTTACTAACCAAACACTTGCTCAATTAGAATTATGGGAAAATACAGATAGCTATAAAAATGAAGTGTATGTATTGCCCAAGCATTTGGATGAGAAAGTAGCAGCACTTCACCTTGCTAAAATTGGTGTAGAGCTTGAAGAGCTAAGTAAAGACCAAGCTGATTACATCGGTGTAGGTCTTAATGGTCCTTACAAAGGAGAGGCTTACAGATACTAGTCTTTAATAAATTGATATTTAGAGAAGCCCAATCACAATAGTGATTGGGCTTCTCTATTTTTGACTAAAAGTCAAAATAGCTAATACCTAGAGTGCCTTTTGATCAAATTTAAGGGGATCTGTTGGAAAGCTTTAGCTAAAAATAAAAAGACTACTTAATCCTACTCACTCCAGTACTCCCTTTGCAACTATATACAGCATCTGCAGATTCAATGTCTTGCATAGTAAGTTGCTTCTCAGTGATGGCAAAGCCGTAATTTCTGAGCAGAAAACGTTGTGTAGCTCCGTTTACTCCACCACTTTTTAGACTAGGGATAAAGATATCTTCACCTTTTTGTACAAGGATATTGCTAATAAGCTCTTCGCAGATATACCCATCTGTGTTTTGTATGAGTAAATAGTCGGCTTGTTGCTCTTGCTTGTACTTGGCTGCCAGCACATAATAAATACTACTGAGACTTTTGACGGTCATCCACGGCACTATTGGTTTGTGTTCGGGGTACAAGGCAATAGTGCACAGATTGGTTGGTGCATTTTTTAGTTCTGCTTCTAAGTCTAAAGATGCGGGCAAGAAAAAGTCTTGTGAGTGCTCCTCAAACGAGTGGTCAAAAGCCACTTCATTACTTTCGGGTAAATACTTTCCTTGTCCATTCCGAAAAAAATTGATGCGAAGATTACCGTTTTTGTCGTAACCGCTTGCAACACTTTGTATGAAGTCCTCATCAATATCAAAGCTGAGATATAGATCATAAATAGCAAGGGCGTCTGCTATACGGTCTATATGCGTTTGTAAAAGCGGAATTTGTCCGTTTACAATACGTATGGTCTCAAAGAAACCGTCTCCGAATAGAAATCCTCGGTTCACAGATTTAAGCAAATAGCATTCCTGCGATAGTGGCGGTCATGAGGCAAGCAAGTGTACCTCCAATAAGAGCTCTCATACCCAACTTAGCTAATGTTCCACGTTGATTTGGTGCCAATGAACTGATGCCCCCAATTTGTATACCAATGGATGCAAAGTTAGAAAACCCACATAGCGCATAAGTAAGTATTACCACCGATCTATTCTGCAGCATTGATCCACCTTCTGCTGCTATCATTCCTTTTAGAGATAGGTAAGCTATAAACTCATTTATAACAGTCTTTTCGCCCAGTAGTTGACCACTCAGAATCATATCTTGTGCATCGATGCCAATGACCCAAGCTAGTGGGGCAAATACGTATCCTAAGATCATCTGTAAATTTAGCCCTTGATATACTGTAGCAGTAGCTATTATCTCGTTGAGTCCAGAATAATTTCCTATAATATCAAACAAGAAGTAATTTATCATTGCAATGAAGGCCAAGAAGACCAATATCATTCCACCCACATTCACTGCTAGTTTAATTCCATCCGTAGTCCCTGTTGAAATAGCTTCAAGTGGTCCACTACCAATTTTAGATTTATCTATGTCCAAATTTTCGTCTACCTGTTCGGTCTCAGGATATAGGATTTTTGCACAGACTATAGCTGCAGGGGCTGATAGTATAGAAGCAGTCAGTAGGTGCTTGGCAAATTCTTGTTGTGCTGCTGGATCATCACCACCCAAGAAGCCTATGAATGCAGCAAATACACCGCCTGCTATCGTAGCCATACCTCCGGTCATAAGGCACATGATCTCAGACTTCGTCATTTTGTCTATGTAAGGCTTAACGACCAATGGTGCTTCTGTTTGTCCTACGAATATGTTTGCAGCAGCAGCAAGACTCTCTGCACCAGATAGCCGCATTGTTTTACTTAGTATCCATGCAAACCCAAAAACGATTTTTTGAAGAACGCCCAAATAGTATAACAGAGAAGTAAGAGCAGAGAAGAAAACTACGGTAGGTAACACTTTGAAGGCAAATACGTAACCGACGGTGTGTATTGCGTTTGTTTCGCCAGCTGGTACCATGATTTTGGCCACATCTGGCCAAGTACCGAAAATAAACTGTGCTCCAGCGTCTGTAAAGGTAAGTAGCTGTGTGAAAAAACCAGCTACTACACCAAAGCTTGAGGCAAAGGCAGGTACTTTGAATACCAATAAGCCAAGTATAAGTTGGATAGCCACGCCCGATCCCACCAGCTTCCAATTTACTTTTCTCTTATGTTTGCTAAATGCAAAAGCAATGCTAATGAGGATGATTAATCCAAGTAAACCTCTAAGTATATCCATCTAATTTCTTTGAAGCGGTAAATATAAGATTATCTTATAGGAGAGGAGGCACGTTTTGCACATCAAAATACGCTGCAGAAAAGCGAATCTTTCTTGATAGAAAGGGGAGATGTAATTGCAACTTTGGTGTATCCAAATTATTGATGGCTACTTGTTATATCAATATACTATTAGTCAGTAGTTTATATATTTGAGCTATGGATTGTGGTACACGTTGCATCTCAATTATGTGTGGTCTCTTGACAGTAACGTTCTGTAAGACGTAAGTCTCCCTTTGGCAGAAAGTCCAAAATGTTGATTTAATATCAATAACTAAAAATAGAAGAGGCTCGGTGGTTTTAAAATCCTCATCGTAAATTTTTTATTTACTTTTAGATGTAGACCTTTTTAGAGTAGGTATATCCATTCCGTATTTTTTAGCCAATCTAATCTAGATGCTTTGTGTATAGCGAACAGCATCTTACCTTATCTTTGTGCTACTTCTATAATAGTATGCAAGATCAGACCATATATAAACCTGCAAATAAAGTACGTATAGTCACCGCTGCTTCACTCTTTGATGGGCACGATGCTGCCATCAATGTGATGCGTAGAATCATACAAGCTACAGGCTGTGAGGTAATACACTTGGGGCACGATAGAAGTGCCGAAGAGGTAGTGAATACTGCCATACAAGAGGATGCTAATGGTATAGCTATGACTAGTTATCAAGGGGGGCACAATGAATATTTTAAATACATGCGTGACTTACTGAATGAGAAGGGAGCAGGTCATATCAAGCTTTTTGGTGGAGGAGGAGGGACAATTCTACCCGCTGAAATAGCAGATCTGGAGTCATACGGTGTTACCAAAATATATCATCCAGATGATGGTAGAGCTATGGGTCTCCAAGGAATGATCAATGACTTGGTAATGAAGTCAGACTTTCCGACGGGAAAGAACATAAATGCAGAAGAGCAGTCATTCCGTAAAATGAATAAAATGGCGATAGCGAGAATCATCTCTGCTGCCGAGAATTTCCCTGAGGAAAATAGTGAGTTGCTAGAGGGCATAAAAGAAGAAGCAAATGAAATAAAAACGCCAGTGCTTGGTATTACCGGGACAGGTGGTGCAGGTAAAAGTAGTTTAGTAGATGAGTTGGTACGTAGATTTTTGATGGATTTTCCGGACAAAAATATAGCGATCATATCAGTAGATCCATCTAAACGGAAGACGGGTGGAGCTCTACTGGGAGATAGAATCCGTATGAACAGTATCCGAAACGATAGGGTTTACATGCGTTCGTTGGCTACTCGCCAGGCGAATTTAGCTCTGTCTGCTCATATAGATACGGCTAAAGACATTCTGAAAGTAGCGGGATATGATTTCATTATCCTCGAAACTTCAGGAATAGGACAGAGCGATACGGAGATCACAGATCACAGTGACGCAAGTCTGTATGTGATGACACCAGAATACGGTGCGGCTACACAACTAGAGAAAATAGATATGTTGGACTTTGCAGATGTGATTGCATTGAATAAGTTTGATAAACGCGGTGCCTTAGATGCATTGAGAGATGTAAAGAAGCAGTTTCAGCGGAATCATGTGCTGTTCCACCAAGATCCAGATGATATGCCTGTATACGGTACTATTGCGAGTCAGTTTAATGATCCAGGAGTGAATTCGCTGTATGCTCAGCTAATCGATACGATCAATGAGCGAACTGGAGCAGGTTTTGATTCTAACCTTGTGGCAGCTAACGAAATGTCTGAGAAGATTTTTATTATTCCACCCAAAAGAGTGCGTTACCTCTCTGAGATAGCAGATAGCAACAGAGGGTACGATGCTTGGGCTAAAAAACAAGCCGGTATAGCTCAGAAACTATATGGAATTAATAAAACCATTAGTACTCTAAAAGAAGCAGATATTGCAGATGCGGATAGACTAATAAAAGAGTTAGAAGAAACCTATGCTAAAGTAGCGTTGGATTTTGATCCGAAATTACAGTTGGTAATAGATGGATGGGACGACGTAAAAGAATCGTATGCCAACGATATCTACACCTACCTTGTGCGTAACAGAGAGATTAAAGTAGAGACAAAAACGATCTCACTTTCGCATCAAAAAATAAGCAAAGTATCGCTGCCAAAGTATGAAGCTTGGGGAGATGTGCTCCAGTGGAATCTACAAGAAAATGTACCAGGTACTTTTCCGTTCACAGCAGGTATCTATCCATTCAAGCGTCAGGGAGAAGATCCTACAAGAATGTTTGCCGGAGAGGGAGGACCAGAACGTACCAACAAACGTTTTCATTACCTCAGTAGCGATATGCCAGCCAAGCGTTTGTCTACGGCATTTGACTCGGTAACGTTATACGGCAACGATCCAGACAGTAGACCAGATATCTATGGTAAAATAGGAAATGCAGGGGTAAGTATATGCTGCCTAGATGATGCTAAGAAACTATACTCAGGATTTAATCTAGCTCATGCTATGACCTCTGTGAGTATGACCATCAATGGACCCGCACCTATGTTGTTAGGATTCTTTATGAATGCAGCCATAGACCAGCAGTGTGAAATTTACATCAAAGAAAACGGCCTGGAAGTGGAGACGCATAGAAAGATAGATGCTTACTTCAAAGAAAAAGGAAGCGAACAGCCACAGTATGACGGAGATTTGCCAGAAGGCAATGATGGTCTTGGGCTTATGCTCCTTGGACTCACAGGAGACAAAGTGCTCCCTGCAGATGTGTATGCTCAGATAAAAGCAGACACGCTCAAACAAGTGCGTGGTACGGTGCAAGCAGATATACTCAAAGAAGACCAAGCGCAGAATACGTGTATATTCTCAACGGAGTTTGCTCTACGCCTGATGGGTGACGTACAGCAGTACTTTACCGATAATGGCGTACGAAACTTCTACTCGGTGAGTATCTCTGGATACCACATTGCAGAAGCAGGTGCTAATCCGATTACTCAGCTTGCATTTACGCTAGCCAATGGATTTACGTATGTAGAATACTACCTCAGCCGTGGGATGGATATCAATGACTTTGGGCCGAACTTATCGTTCTTTTTCTCCAATGGTATCGACCCAGAATATGCAGTAATAGGCCGTGTAGCTCGTAAGATATGGGCTAAGGCAATGAAACTAAAATACGGAGCCAATGAGCGTAGCCAAATGCTCAAATACCACATACAGACCAGTGGTAGAAGTTTGCACGCACAAGAGATAGATTTCAATGATATACGTACTACGCTACAAGCACTGTATGCTATCTACGATAACTGTAACTCACTACATACCAATGCGTATGACGAGGCCATCACTACACCTACAGAAGAAAGTGTGCGTAGAGCAGTAGCCATACAACTCATCATCAACAAGGAGCTGGGACTGGCTCGCAACGAGAACCCAATGCAAGGATCGTTTATTACAGAGGAACTAACCGAACT
>CAJXIQ010000063.1 GCA_913054375.1 uncultured Bacteroidota bacterium | reverse complement strand
CGATTGTCTTCCAATGCTATATATTCTAGTTTTTGGGTGGTCTTGTGCAACGTAAAATACTGGGATATCTTCTTTTTGGCTTCCCATTCTGCATGATGCAGTTTGTTGAATAGTTCGGGATCATTGAGTAGCTCTCCATAGCCGATCTGCTCTACTAGCTCAAAGGGAACTTGAAAAGGCTCAAGGGTATGGTAAAAAATACTGCGTTGTTTCTCTCCTGCGTATTGAGCAGTTAGCATTCCGTTTAGTCCAGTCCCAAATCCAACCTCTAGTACCTGTATATTGCTATGTGTACGGTCAAGTCCTTCTTTCAAAAAAACGTGCTGAGACTCAGATACAGCTCCGTTTCTACTGTGATACGTTTCATCCATACTCGGTATGTAAATAGTGTATTCACCTGTTTTAGTCTCTTGCAACTCCATGGCTCAAAGATATTTATTTTCACCGCAACACGCCATACTTTGGCGGTGATGATAGGTTTCAAAGACAACTGTTTGTGGTAACTGTGCTTATTCCTTTCTATTAATTTTTCTGTTAATATTGCACCTATTATGCAGTCAAAATTATTATCGATTATTATACCCGTATACAACGAGGAAAAGACGATACACCTTATTCTTGATAAGATCCAAAAGGTAGACCTGATTGGAGGTATAAAGAAAGAGATAGTGATGGTAGATGATTACTCGTCTGATAAATCTTGGGAACGACTAGAGCGCTATAAGATGGATAATCCAGATACTAAGATTTCGCTTTACAAGCATGAAGTAAATAAGGGGAAAGGTGCGGCATTGCATACAGGTATAAAAGAAGCCGTAGGTGATTTGATAATTATACAAGATGCTGATTTAGAGTATGATCCGTTTGAGTACAATGAATTGCTCAAACCTATTGTAGACGGAGAGGCAGATGTGGTATATGGTTCACGTTTTATGGGAGGTAAGCCCCATAGAATATTGTTCTTTTGGCATAGTATTGGAAATGGTATGCTTACATTAATGAGCAACGCTATGACCAACCTGAATTTGACTGATATGGAGACATGCTACAAGCTTTTCAAGGCAGATATCATAAAAGGGCTGGACCTTAAAGAAAATCGTTTTGGTTTTGAGCCAGAGGTGACGGCTAAAATCTCGCGAATTCCACGAATACGTATTTATGAAATAGGGATATCGTACTACGGTAGAACTTATGAAGATGGTAAAAAAATTGGCTGGAAAGATGGCGTAAGAGCATTGTATTGCATTGTGAAGTATAACACCTGGGCGAGGAAGTAGTCTGCACCTACCTCTAATACTATTTACAACTATTTTCCCCTTACTTTATTTGCCCTAAACTACTAGACGAGCTCCTTCTCTTTGCGGGCGTTTACGAACAGGACATTTCCAATATTGTCATAACCAGTAAAGTTTTGGTGGCCATCATGTTTTACTTTCTCATAGCGAAATCCCACTATAGTTAGGTCTGCATCACGTGATCGTTCATTGATTACTTCTTTATTGGTTACTTCCTCAGATTTGGGGATTATTTCTATGTTATTCGCAGAAATAGGGAGTCTTCCCGTACTTATCATATCCTGCATAGCCATGCGTTGTTCATCCACTTCTCCTTCAGGCGTTAAACTAAATAATTTTATCTGTCCGCCCTTGCTCCAATCAGGATGTCCAAGTATGATATACGCAATGTAAATCATCAGGTTAGCATTTTGAAAATCACTACTGGTAATCCACAGATGAATTTCATTGTTAAAACCAAAGTCTTTATCACTACTTGCTAATACACAGATGTCATAGTCAACAGCTTTGGCTAGTCCTATGTGTTCTACAATCTCTTTACAACCGTCTTCTTGGTGTTTGTTAAACTCAAAAAGAATCATGTTGTTCTCTTGTCCCGAAATACCTGGTAGTTGCAAGGCTTGGGATATACTGCCCATATAAGTGGGGTTTACGAGTGTGTCTACAAAGACAGAACTATCCGAAATTTGAGTCATTTTCACTAAGCGCAGCTGATCGGCCTGTGCCTGTTTCATGCTTTCAGAACTGAGATAGCCATCCCGGTGGTGTATGTACGTTCCAAAGCCAATACGATGACTTATCCATCGCAGTAAGTCAAAGGAAGCAAAACGATCAAATGAATCTCTAGATATAGCTACTACAGACGGCCTCCAGGCATCATCTGTGTTGGCTTTTCTCTTCTGTAAGAAGACTTGTATATTTCTACTTACTTGAAAAATAACACCACTAAATATGGCTGCCATATCTCCCTTTTTTTGATAAAGACCGAGTACCAAGTAAATGATTACCATGAGTGCAACAGCAGTAATAGCATAGATGGTATTTATTTTAAACATCAATACAATGCACATTACAGCACCCAAAAGTGATATATACCACTTACTCTTGAACGAGGGTCTGTATCCTGGATTAGAAGCAAAATTTTCGAAGAGTGATATCAAGCATATGGACCCATAGGTTACCATAAAGAACATAGATATAATTTCTGCCACGGCATTTACGTCTCCCACTAGCACAAAGAAAAAAGCAATAACACATGTGACCAATGAAGCGTTGACTGGTTCGTTATTACTCGGTTTTACCCTACTTAGCCACCTGTTTAGTCGGGGTATGGGCACTATCTTATCCAGCGATATCGCATTGAGTGTACGCGGGGCAACCATTATACTACCAAGAGCAGATGATATAGTCGCTGCGGCAAGTCCAATTGGTATAATAGGCCACCATACGGCGATGTCTGCCATAATAAGTTGATTATTAATGTTTCCTAGATCTGCGCCGCTAGCACTATTCCCTAATTTGAAAGCAATAAAGATATAAATGATCATACCAATAGTGGTAGCCGCTAATGTTCCCAATGGAATGGATTTTTTAGGGTCTTTCAGATCTCCGGATAGTCCAACTCCTGCGGTCATTCCTGTAAAAGCAGGAAAAACAATGGCAAAGACAAAAAAGAAGTCATTTTTATCCTGATTCCAATGAAAAGCATCTGGTGTAATGAACCCTTCAACTGGTCCGCCAGCAAAAAACATCACTAGGGATATCGCTAATATGCCAACTACTACATAGAGTAAAGTCATACCGCTACTAGCTCCTTTGGTAAGCATAAGCCAAGAAAGCAGTAGAACGGATATAATACCGATTACCATTTTGTTGATAGCAAAGGGGAGGTATTCATTAATCATCGGTAAGATTGGTTCAAAGGCCTCTGTAAATGCAATAAGATAAAAGGCCACAGATATAGCTTGAGAGAGATAAAGTGCTATACCAATAGCTGCACCAATGGTGAGCCCAAATGACCGTGAAATAATAAAGTACTCACCGCCACCCTCAACTTTTTGATTTGTGGCAATTTCTGCCAGAGCCATAGCCGTAGGTATGGTTACCAAGTGCCCCAATAGTACTATTCCAAGTGTTCCATACACCCCAACCTGACCCACTGAGTAGCCAAAACGAAGGAACATTATCGCTCCTAGAATAGTGGATATTGCTGTTAAAAATACGGGGGCTATGCCAAATTTACCCTTAGGGTTTAGTGAAGTAGATGCCATTTGCGGTAAGCTATATTGGAAACAAATGTGGTAAAAAAAGTCATTGGTTTCTTAAAATGGCTAAATTCTTTTCTGTAACTTTAATTTTACTGGACAGAATAAGTAGTTAATTCAGGGCTTCCTTGTAGGTAGCCAAGCAAATTTCGCGTGCTGCTTTATGTTCAACTATTTCTTTTGGATAATCTGCTGATCCCCATTCTGGTACCCATTTTTTGATGTATATATGCTGCTTGTCAAACTTTTCTATCTGCGTGTATGGATTGAAAATTCGAAAGTATGGAGCAGCATCTACACCACTTCCTGCTGCCCATTGCCATCCACCATTGTTACTTGCTAGTTCAAAGTCCAATAATTTTTGAGCAAAGTATGCTTCGCCCCATCGCCAGTCTAGCAGTAGATGCTTGGTTAGGAAGCTAGCTACTACCATGCGTACTCTATTGTGCATAAAGCCAGTAGCATTAAGTTCGCGCATACCCGCATCTACGAGACCGTATCCTGTTCTCCCTTCACACCATGCTTTGAAATGTTCTTCGTTTTTAGACCACCTTACAGCATCGTACTTCGGTCTAAAACTGTTGCCTACTACATGTGGAAAGTGATAAAGTATTTGGATATAAAAGTCTCTCCAAATCAACTCATTGAGCCATTTTTCACTGGTTTTTTTTCCCTTTGCAGTCTTGTTGCGTATGCTTACTGTGCCAAACCTGAAGTGAACAGATAGGCGCGAAGTGCCTTCTATGGCTGGAAAATTCCTCTTCGCTTCGTAGTTTTTTATTGTCCCTAAAGTAGTTGTTTTGCTTGGGAAGTTAATTTCACTCTTTGTGAAACCCATCTCTTCTAGTGATACCATGTCCATCGTTTCTGTTTTGTAGAAGCGATTAAAATACTTCTCTGTAGGATAAGGTTCTAAGTGATCTGCAGTCAGGGCAGCCTTCCACTTTCTACTGTAAGGTGTATATACTACATATGGTGTTCCATCTCCTTTGAGTATTTCATCCATCTCAAAGATAACGTGATCCTTGAAGGTATGAAATGGTGCATTTTTAGTGTACAGTAAATCCTTTATTTTTTGGTCTCTCGTAATGGCATAGGGTTCATAGTCATTGTTGGCGTAGACTCCCGTAGGTTGGTATTTCTGTATTATCTGCGGCCAAATTTCTGTGGGATTTCCGCAGTATACGTGTAAACCGCTGCCGAGTTCTTTTAGTTCTTGATCTATAGCACACAATTCTTTGTGTATGAACGAAACACGGGCATCATCTTTTGATTCCAGTTTGTTCAGAATCTCTGTATCAAAAATAAAGATACACTGTACGTTGTTACCGCTTTTTAGCGCATGATATAAAGCAGCGTTATCTGCTAGTCTTAAGTCTCTCCTAAACCAGTGTATTACTGTACTCATAATGCTTTCAATGCTTGTTTGAGGTTATTGTATTTATGTATGCCTAATCTACTTAGCTTTGGTGATGTTACCCTATAGCTGTTTAGCAAGGTGGCAGATGCTTCCCCCAAAACGAGTTTGAGTATGAAGCTGGGTACATTGGGTAAAAAAGCCATGGCCCCTTCATTCTGGGCTATTTTACTGACCAAAGTATTCATCTGAAAAGGCTCTCTACCAACTGGATTGTATACCCCAGCAGGTAGGGTGTTTGTAAATATTCCTTCTATGATAAGTGCAAACTCATTTTGGTGCGTATAAGCTGCCCACATTGTACCATTTCCAAAAGCAGATGCTACATAATAGCGTGCTAGTTTACTCAGGGTAGCGTATACTCCTCCCGCTTTGCTTAAGTATAGCGCTATGCGTAGGGTACTTTTCTCCCCTTGTTCTAGGTGGTCGGATGCTTGCTCCCAATCTACGCACAATTGTGCCATGAAATCTATACCCGAAGGAGATTCTTCTGTGATTATTGCATCGCCGCTATCGCCATAGTACCCCATTGCACTTCCTTGAATAAAATGTTGAATAGGTACTTCGTTTTCATTTATTTGGTCTACCAACAACTTTGTGCTGAGTATGCGTGAATCGCGTAGTTCTTTTTTGCGTTTGGTTGTCCATCTACCTCCGATGATGGAGCTTCCGGTTAAGTTAATGACATATGCTGTGTCTACAAAAGCCTCGAGGTCTATTTTCCCTGATGCAATATCCCAATGATAAATACCCTTGCTTTTGTCTGTTGGCTTTCTGCTTAGTATTTTTACACCATATCCTTTGGTTTTTAAGAAGTTGCCAACTTCTGTGCCTATCAGTCCTGAACCGCCCGCTATTAGTACGTCTTTCATTGTACTAGAAACGTTTAAGAATCTTAATAGTTTCATACAAAGTAAAAGGTAGTCTGTAAAGCCTCTCTAGGACTACCTAACGACGGATCGCTTCTATCACATCTTAGATGTTCAACTCTTTTTAATTTGCAAAAAAGACACACCTTTGTGGTGTGAACGGTACAACCTTAAAAATACGCGGATACCATTGTGATGCTTATGGTCATGTGAACAATGCTCGTTATTTAGAGCTCTTAGAAGAAGCTAGATGGACCTTTCTAGAACCGGCACTCAAGGAGAAGTTCTTAGATGCACGAAATCTTCTGTTTGTTGTGGTAAATATCAATATATCCTACAAAAAACCGCTATTTCCTGAACAGGTTGTGGACATAGAAATTACCGATGTAACCTACAAGAATAAGAGTATGGTGGTACGCCAGATTATTTCTGATAAACACACCAAAGAGTTGGCTTCTGAGGCCATGGTAACATTTGTACTGCTCAATAGTAAGTCCGGCAAGCCAGAGACAATTACTCCAGATATTGTAGCTAAATTTGATGAACTAACAGAAATGAGGAATGATTAGTAGAATAGCGCAGTGGTTGTTCGAGGATGTTTGGGGTTGGAATATACATGGCCCAATTCCTTCTTTGCCCAAGTACCTTATTGTTGTTGCCCCGCATACAAGCAATTGGGATTTTTTGATTGGCGTACTGTTTAGAAGATATACGGCTGGTTTTGATCCCAAGTATTTAGCTAAAAAGGAACTTTTCGTATGGCCAATTGGTTATTTCTTTCGAAGTCTGGGAGGTTTTCCTGTGGAACGAAGCAAGAACACCAATTTTGTTGATACGCTGGTAAGTGTGTACAACCGAGAAGAGAAATTTGTTACGACAATTACCCCAGAGGGTACACGAAGTTATAGCAAGAAATGGAAGACTGGTTTCTACCACGTAGCCAACAATGCGAATATCCCTATAGTTCGGGTTGCTTTCGATTATGGTACTATGCAAGTTGTTTTTGATGAGCCGTATTTTATCACAAAAGGAGTAGATGAAACAGTGGACGAGTTCAAACAATATTTTAGTCAGTACACAGGAAAGAATCCTGAAGACGGTGTGAAATGGCCAGAATGACAATCAACAGGCCCCTCGGCGTAAACATATCGATGTTAATTGATTATGTAAGGCAATGAAGTCACTTCTTTGTTATGTTGAAACTAGAGACCCGAAAGCGCAAATGACAGATGAGTTAGCCGGCTGTAGCCCAAAAACTGCAGGTTATTTGTGTGATTTATCAGTTCATTTTTATGGTTTGTTGTAAACGCCTGTATTTTGTTTGGTATAGTGTGACCATTAGTTGTTTTAAAATTTTAATATTGCCATCTTTAATAAACGATGTGGTTTAGCTTTTTTACAAATTTTTTAATTTTCAGTACGGCTATGGTCCTCTGTTTTTTTTTCAATAGAAGCAATATTTCTCGGTATTATATTGGTTTTGTGGCGTTTACGGGTCTTTCTGCTTTAGTGGCAGGTTTTGGTCATTTAACTATTTTTGAGTCTTCTTTAGGACCAAAGATGCTTTATGGTAGTAGAGTACTCAGTTTTATATCGGTGTATTGTTTCACTTACGGAACGCTGCGGTCTTTCCACTACCTACAACAGAAAATTTACTCAGTCTTGCAGGTATCATTATTCGTAGGTTTTGTAGTTTTGCTTACGTTGCATAATGTGTTTACTCTGGTGATTGTATACAGTATCTTTGGTTTAATAGTCGTGGGAGTTACAAGTCATTTACTCAATTTAAAAACGCATAGAGAGGCTTCAATTTTAGTTATTAGTGGAGTGTCTATCTTAGCTTTTGCTGCTGTCATATTCAGTATTTTCAGGTCTGAGGATACTACTGCAGCTGCAGATGTAGGTCATGTTTTGGTATCAGTAGCACTTGTTGTATTGATGGCTGGTTTCAATAAAGTTAAACAAAATGAATTTACGAAATAATTGGATAATCCTACTCGTAGGATTTACGTATATATCTAGTGCTCAGTCTGTAGTGGTTGACGTACGTAAAAAAACATACGATACGACTGATTCACTTGTGATCCGTTCTCTGTTTGATGAAGCACTTACCAACGGCAAGAGCTATAGTCAGCTCAACTATTTGTGTAAAGTTATTGGGAAAAGAATAACCGGGAGCCAACAAGCAGAAAATGCTGTAGTGTGGGCGCAAAAAGAAGTAGAAAAATATGGTGCAGACCGTGTGTATAAGCAACGTATACAAGCTGAACATTGGATACGTGGAGATAAAGAAAAGGTTAGTATAGAGGGAGATCGAGAAATTTTGCTAAAATCCTGTGCATTGGGTGGGTCTGTAAGTAGTAACGGACCGTTGCGAGCTCCCGTGATAGAAGTGAAGGGTATAGAAGACCTCAAGAACTATGATGTGGGAGATTTTGCGGGTAAGATTGTCTTCTATAATGAGCCTATGGACAAAAAGTTGATCAATACTTTTGAAGCCTATGGAGCCTGTGTATCGCAACGTTATAGTGGTGCTGCTGAGGCCTCTAGGTATGGTGCTGTTGGTGTATTGGTGCGTTCTATGACTACTCTTACAGATCACTTTCCTCATACGGGCAGTATGGGCTACAGACCCGGTATTCAAAAGATTCCCGCAGCAGCAATAAGCACCCAAGATGCGGATATACTTAGTCAATATTTAGTAGATAATGATTCCGCCATTGTTACGATGGAATTTAATTGCTACACTGCTGATAGAACTGTGAAGACTAACAATCTTATTGCTGAGATAACGGGTAGTGAGAATCCGGAGCAGATTATTGTTTTTGGTGCGCACATAGATAGCTGGGATAAGGGTGAAGGTGCTCACGACGATGGGGCAGGAACTGTTCAATGTATGGAAGTACTCAGACTTTTCAGGGAATTGGATATTCATCCACGCAATACGATTCGCATGGTTCTTTATATGAATGAGGAAAATGGCAATAGGGGAGGAAAGACGTATGCTCAAGAAGCGAAGAAGGCTAATGAGTCTCACATCTGTGCCATAGAAAGTGATAGAGGCGGTTTTAGTCCCAGAGGCTTTAGTATAGATGCTAGGTCAGATCAAATAGCACAGGTTGCGAGTTGGGAAGGTTTATTAGAAGAGTATGGATTGCATTTTTTTAAAAAAGGATACGGTGGTGTAGATATTGGACCACTCAAGATAGAAGAAAATAGAGTAGATAGTTCTCTGTTTTTGATGGGACTATACCCAGATCCACAGCGATACTTTGATTACCATCATACAGATGATGATGTTTTTGAAAACGTGAATCAGCGCGAGCTCGAACTAGGCGGAGCAAGTATGGCTAGTATCGTATACTTAGTAGACAAGTATTCGTATTTATTTAGATAGTAGTACCTTCCGATTATGAGAATGCTTATTTTTTTCGGTTAATAGTTTTGCAGTGGCGCATTCGTCCATCTAAGTGTAAATCACTTGTGGCTTTAGTTCAATTTTGACGAAGTTCATAAAGAACCCCATAGATTGGTGCAAGAATTTTATTTGATACTGGAACAAACGTATCTCACTCTGTTAACGATGTATTGTAAAACAATACAACTGCTAACATCTGGGGCACAGTACGGGTGATCAGTTTTACTAATTTGTGGGCTCCAGTTTACTCAAGAAATTGGCTACTGTACGGGGACTTGCCGAACGTATTCTGAATTTTCCTTTACTCATTTTGGGTCCTTTTTCTTTTATTATATCATTGAATGCTTTGTCTGTGCTGGTTACTGTAACGCTTCCCAAGTAGTAGTCTATGTAGAACCAGTCGTACTTGCTCACCTCTAGGTATATGGTGTATCTCGTAGAGCTCCTACGCTTGGTTATAGCTATACGAGAGTCAAACTGTTTGTTTACTTGCTGTCCGTTTATAGTGGCTATGTGTATTGGTTCATAGCTCAAAAATTGTCGTTTGATAGGTGAATAGTGTATGCTAACATTGCTAAAGAACATATTTCGGTTTAAATCTCCTTGTGGGATCAGTTCGCCAGTAGCATTAACGTCTGATAATGCTCTATCGAGTTCCTTATCATCTAGATATTCTGCCATAGCTTTTTCAACCATTTCGGTATTGTTTTCGGCTAATCCATTTCCTCCGTCGCTTTCATTCATAACAGCTGCCATTCTCGTATAGCACTCTTCTGGCAGTGTTAGATCAAGCGCTAAGATGCTGCTTATTATAAAACTGGAATCTGCTGGCATCTTTTTAATGTTACCAGCCATTAAACCATTAAAGTTTTCATCTTTATCTAAACCAAATTCTATTTTCCCTTCACTGTATACTTCTTGGTTGGCATCGTTATAGGACATATAGTTGCCTCTCAGTCCATTCTCGAGCAGCTTTGTACTATCACCTACATAGAAGGTAGTATTGGTCTCGTCGTAGTAAAAAATACCGCTATCATTGGTCAATTCAATGTCTGCGTAACTGCGTTTGAAATTAAACATAGTAGGGTATATATGGATACTATCATTGGCCACACTTACGGCTGCGTACATTTTACGTCTGTCTTCATTTAGGATTTCTGTAGCAGGTATTAAAACGTTCTGAGGATCAGGTTGTCCTTTGTATCGAAACCATGCGCTTGGATAATCACTTAAGCTGTGTAAGGGTTTTACGTATCCCCGGAACACAAGGTCTTCTTCGTGACTGTGTATTTCTGTATTTCCTTTGTATCCAATCTTTGGACTCAATGTAAATCCTGAACTATCCGATACGGAGCCACTTATAACAAGCGTAGTATCTCCTGATCCTTTAACCCGAATTTTGTTAAATTGGAGTATCTGCTCAGTAGCATGCTTGTCCTTGAATATGTAGGAACCATTTCCTGCGAGTGAGTACCTTCCCAATACAACTAGACGTGCATCAAATAATTGGTGATACTTGTTGGCTCTATTTGCCAGTAGTTTACTTTGTAGCAGGGGCT
>CAJXIQ010000062.1 GCA_913054375.1 uncultured Bacteroidota bacterium | reverse complement strand
AGATACATCAATTATTTTTGTGCCGCCTGCCTTTGCTGCTGATGCCATTATGGAGTCTGCTGATGCAGGAATTAAAGTAATTATTTGTATTACAGAAGGAATTCCTACGGCTGACATGGTAAAAGTAAAAGCATATATCGATACTAAAGGTTGTAGATTAGTAGGTCCTAACTGTCCAGGGGTAATAACTCCAGATGAAGCTAAAGTTGGTATTATGCCAGGATTTATCTTTAAAAAAGGAAAAGTTGGAATTGTTTCTAAATCAGGAACACTAACCTATGAAGCTGCTGATCAAGTTGTAAAACAAGGATATGGAATTACTACTGCGATTGGTATTGGAGGAGATCCTATCATAGGTACTTCTACCAAAGAGGCTGTAGAATTACTCATGAATGATGAACAGACAGATGGTATTGTGATGATTGGCGAAATAGGTGGAGGTATGGAAGCCGAAGCTGCTCGCTACATAAAAGAACACGGAACAAAGCCAGTAGTTGGTTTCATAGCTGGAGAGACTGCGCCAGCTGGGCGTACGATGGGTCATGCCGGAGCCATTGTAGGTGGAGATGAAGATACTGCAGCTGCTAAAAAAGCTATTATGCGAGAATGCGGTATACACGTTGTAGATTCACCCGCAGGTATAGGGGCTATGATGGCAGAAGCATTGAAATAATACGCCTTTCTTTTTTTATCGTCTCACGTGGAGTAAGACTATTTGGAGCACGTATACGTATTTTACAACAGCGGCAAACAGCTGCTTATTTGGAAATTACTGCTGGCACTACTCTTGGCTTCTCACTTTCTACACGATCTATTATTGCTTTGAGGTGTTCTGGTGTGGTTCCACAACATCCTCCTACTATATTGAGAAAACCACTACTTGCAAACTCGCCTACCACAGCACTCATGCTTTCGGGTGTTTCATCATACTCGCCAAACTCATTGGGCAGTCCGGCATTTGGATGTGCAGAGATTCTACACCAAGCTTTATCGCTTAGTTCTTTAATAAATGGGCGCATTTGGTCGGCGCCAAGAGCACAATTCAATCCTATGCTCAGCGGATTGGCGTGGCTTACGCTATACCAAAATGCTTCTACCGTTTGGCCACTAAGTGTTCTGCCACTTGCATCTGTTATGGTACCACTTATCATTATAGGGATGTCTAGATTCTGCTCATCTTTAAGTTCTAATATTGCAAAAATGGCGGCCTTACAGTTAAGCGTGTCAAATACGGTTTCTATCAGAAAAATATCAACTCCTCCTTGGGCAAGAGCGTCTGCCTGCTGTTTATAAGCCACTACGAGTTCATCAAAGTCTATGGCTCTGTACCCTGGATTATTTACATCTGGTGAGAGCGAAGTAGTTTTGTTGGTAGGGCCAAGGCTACCTGCTACAAAACGAGGCTTATCTGGATTTTTGGCTGTGTAGGCATCTGCTGCAGATCTTGCTAGTTGTGCAGATACGATGTTTAGTTCATCTACCAAATCTTCCATATAGTAATCCGCCATACTTACTGTAGTAGTATTAAAGGTATTGGTTTCTATAATGTCTGCTCCTGCTTCCAGAAAATCATTGTGTATTTGTGTGATGATCTCTGGTTGGGTAATGCTTAGCAAATCGTTGTTGCCTTTTAATGGGTGTATATAGTCACTAAAACGGCTTCCCCGGTACTGCTCTTCGGTGAGTTTATGCTTTTGTATCATCGTACCCATAGCCCCGTCTAAAAAGAGTATGCGGTCTTGTAATAATTTTTCTATTTTATGCATTGGTACGAAGGTAAATTTGTTTGATTGGGGTTTACGAATTTGTGGATGGAGTCTTTTGATTTATTTTTAGAAATTTACGAATGTTATGAGGTTGATTTGGTCTCGCGAGCTTGTCCCAAAGTATTGGTTCATGTAGCCTATTTCAAATTTCACCTGCTTGTTCAACTTGTATCCCAAGCCACTGTAAAGCCTGTTCCTATCAAATAGTTCTCCCTTGTTATTTACAAAAAGCTCGTTGTATGCAGACAAATAGAGCGTATTATCCTCTAAGTTGGGTTTACTCAATGGTACATTGAGGGACAAGAAATAACGAAATCGCATTTTGAAATCTTCTGCCACCCACCGTTGCTCAAAACGATACCTGTGCTGTATGCTTACTCTGCCTGCTTTTTGTTTGGTAATGAATTGTTGGTAGATACGATGTTCAGGTACACCCACCTTATCCTCTTGCGTGGGCACATAATTTTCACTTTGTATAAAACCATAGCCAAGCAGTACATTATTATTTTGGGTAAGACTATACCCTAATCCTGTTCTAAGAAGAAGTTGCTCCATTTCGCCAATGGCATTATAGTTTCGATACTGCACTTCATGGTGCCAGTTTAGCTTCTCATTTATGTTCTTGTTGCCAAAGTAAAGTAGCCAATTACCTAGGTCACTGTTTTGAGCCAAACAAAGGGATGGTGTCACAATCATGAGGCTGAATGCCAGCCTGAAAGCCAAGTATCGCATGGGGCAAATATTTATAAAAGGAATTTGCTATGCAAATGATATCCTTAGAATGATCTTCGGTATTGTCTTCCTGCAGAAGTGAGGTGTTCTTACACACATTAATATTATTTTCGTATATAATATGAACGCAGATATTGCCATAGTCGGAGGAGGAATAGTCGGTTTAGCCACTGCCTACCATTTGACACTAAAGCACACAGATAAAAAGATTGTAGTTTTAGAAAAAGAAGGAGAGCTCGCTTTTCACCAAACAGGTAATAATAGCGGGGTGATACATTCTGGGCTTTATTATAAGCCAGGTAGCTTAAAGGCTAAAAACTGTATAGATGGATACAATATGCTCCTTGCTTTTTGTGACGAGAATGACATTCATTATGAGCTATGTGGCAAGGTTGTAGTAGCTACGGATATGAGTGAAATTCCGGCATTGCGTACTCTTTTTGACCGAGGGAGAGAAAATGGTCTAGAAGGGCTTGAAATGCTCGATAAAGCCAAACTAAAGGAGATAGAACCACACTTAGCTGGCGTACAAGCTATACGTGTACCACAGACAGGTATTATTAATTACAAGCACGTGTGTACTAAGCTAGCAGAAAAAATTAGGGCTGCCGGTGGGGAGATACACCTCAATACGGTGGTAAGATCTGTAGAGGACGGTGAGGATGGAGTGCAAATAGTAACCAACAAAAGTTTTGTAGAATGCAAAATGATGGTAAACTGTGCTGGATTATACAGTGATGAGGTAGCTAAGATGCATCTGGGCAATATAGACACTAAAATAATTCCCTTTAGAGGGGAGTACTATGAACTCACTAATGAGGCAGAGTACCTAGTGAAACACCTAATTTATCCAGTGCCAGATCCTGCATTTCCGTTTCTAGGTGTACACTTTACGCGAATGGCGGATGGTGGTATAGAGGCGGGGCCAAATGCTGTTTTTGCTTTTAAGAAAGAAGGGTATAAACGAACAGATTTCGATTTTAGAGACTTCTTTGGGAGTCTGTTATGGCCTGGTTTTCAAAAAGTAATGTTCAAATATTGGAAAACTGGTTTGGGCGAGATGTATCGTTCATTTAGTAAAAAATCATTTACAAAGGCACTGCAAAAACTAATACCTGAAATTAGAGAAGAGCACCTGGTAGCTGCACCTGCAGGAGTACGTGCACAAGCGTGCGATAGGACAGGCGGATTGCTAGATGATTTTAAACTCGTAACCGAAAAACGCGCTATTCATGTAATAAATGCTCCAAGTCCTGCTGCCACCTCCAGTCTTAGTATCGGTAAAACCATTGCTGAGATGGTTCAGTTGTAACTCTTTTCATTTCCTTCATTTTAGAAAAAAGTAGGGAGTCTGCAGTAGAGCACTAATCTGCCAATTTTTTACTGTGCTAGTGATTGTTAGGGTCTATCCAGCGCGCAGTATTCAAACGAGATGGGAGCGTCGTTATTTATTCTATAGGCGTATTGATTTATATATTTACAATAGTACGCATGGGGTATGCGTATCGTTTATAAGGTGAGCACTAGCCTAGTATCACAGATACAAAATAAAGTGCAATAGCTAAGACCGTTAGTACTTTCATCGCTGTACCTGCTATGAAACCCATGAACGAACCTTTGGCACTTTGTAATGCTATTTGAGAAGATTGACCTGCTCTTTTTTCACCTAAGTATGCTCCCGCAAAAGGGCCTATTATTATAAGAATTGCAGCTAATCCTGAAGTAAAAAAAGTAAGTATGACGGCTATTATTAGTCCTAAAGTGCTGCCACGAGAACCCGCTTTAGTACCGCCAAATTTTTTGGTGCCCCAAATTGGCATGTAGTAGTCAATAAGAGTGATAAAAAGGGTTAAAACACCGAGAGCGATGAGCCATATAAAATTATCTTCCGCCATTTTGGACTTGGTCCCCTCTTTTAAGAGGAGAAGTAACAATCCGCTGTACGCAATAGGTGGTCCGGGTAGTGCTGGTAGAATGCTGCCTGCACTACCTATTATAATCAACAGGATGCCTGCGACAGTGATGGTGATTTCCATGTCTACGATGGTACATAACCTGCACCACATAACATGCTAAAAACCGATAAGCGTATAGTTTTTTAGCTGTAGTGAGGGAAAAAGAATGTAGAAACAAAATACATGGTTACGACAAGTATGAAAATTACTTGGAAGATAGAACCACCAAGCATCTTATCTTTCCGGCTAGCATTTTCGCCCTCTGAAGCAAGTTTTTTTTCTGCTAAGTACGAAAGTATGCCAACGAGCACCAATATAACTGGTACTACAAAAAAGAGTGCCATCATGTTCTCTCTGGCATGTGTATTGAAAACAGCAAGAAATAAAGCCCCCAAGGATAAGATAGCACCCGGCAGTTTGGGTAATTGTGTGCCTCCAAAAGCGGATGCTAAGATCAAAATGCTCAAAACGATTAGTATATTTTCCATGTGGTAAGTAATTCTTTTAGGTCTGCAAAAATCAAACATTCAGGCAACTTGACAAGTATCAGATTAAGTATTTTTTAACCGAGCGTACATTTTAGCATGTTGGTGCGTTTAAATCGACATTAATTAATTGATAATGAATGTGTTAATGTGCTTCGTAAATGTAGTCTAAATTGCACCTTGTACGTTAGCTGTGCGGATCAATAACAAACCAAAAACGGTCAATATAGTTGGGATACCTCGCTGGATTGCGAGAGGACAGAGGCATCCTTTTTGGTGAAAAAACATACAATAAGAAAATATGTATTTGCTAAAGCACTAGATTTGAAGCATAGATGAGAAAAATTACCATTTTAGCAGTTTTTGCAACAGTATTCACTTTTGGTCAAAACGTAAATGATACACTGGTATATATGCAGTACAATCTGCTAAACTACCGCAATATCAATAATTTTTGTACGGCGAGTAACAATAATCCTTCTGACAAAGAAGGGTATATGAATACCATAGTAGGCTATATCAAACCAGATATTATAGCGGTAAATGAAATTGTAGGTGACGGCGGTACCGCCGCCAAGCGTTTACTGGACAATGCATTGAATGCAGCGGGGCGTAATTACTACAAGCAATCCAATTATACGGGCAATAGTAGCCTTACAAATATGCTTTATTATAATAAAAATAAGCTAGCACTTCACCGGCAGGACCAAATTGATAGAGCACTCAATGGGACTACATTAGTGCGGCTCATAGATGTATATGAGCTCTACTATGTAGATCAAAGTGAGTTGGATGCTGGCGATACGACTTGGCTCGTGTGTTATGTTGCACATCTCAAAGCGAGCTCGGGTTCTGCCAATGAAACGCAACGAGCAAATGCTACTGAAGCAGTGATGAAATACCATGAGGATAACTATGATGCGAGTAGGAACTATGTGTTTTCTGGTGATTTTAATATGTATACTAGCAATGAGCAAGGCTTTATTAATATGTTGGGTTACTCCAATAGAGCAGTGCGTTTCAAAGATCCCATTAACAAACCAGGATCTTGGAATAACAGTGGCGGCTATTCGTCTATTCACACACAAAGTACGCGTTCAAGCGGGAGTTGTCACAGTGGTGGCGGACTAGACGATCGTTTTGATTTTATACTATGTGGGCAAGAGTTGCTAGACAATAAGCGCGGTATGGGTTATGTGGTGGGCTCATATGTTGCTGTAGGTAATGATGGTCAGCATTTTAATGGAAATATCACGGATGCTGGGAATACCTCTGTGCCGACTAGTGTATTGAACGCCTTGTACAATATGAGCGATCATCTACCGGTATCAATGAAGATAACTACAAATCGTACAATGGCTAGTATAACAGAAAAATTAGCCAACAACTATTTGGTGATGACTAATCCTGTAGAAAATCAGTTGCACTGGAAAATGCAACTACCGGTAGCAGGCACATTGTGTGTTATGGATCTACAGGGCAAAGAAGTATTTACAGAGCAAGTCAAGTCAAGTAGCGAGTGGTATACTAGAGACGTGAGTAGCTGGCTAAATGGGGTGTACTACGCGAGTTTCACTGCAGCTAATGGGCAAGTAATTCGTAGAAAACTGATGAAGATGTAAGGCGGCTGTGGCTTTGAGCCTAGTTCAAGTATGGTATCTTTTTTCTATGCATCCAAAGCACACTAGCGCTAAATACAAAAACGATGACTGCCAAGAAAAATAAGTAGCCTCCATCACCTTGTACTTCGATGCCTAACAGGGTGAGGTGAGAAACAATAGCACCACTTATTACACCAAGGGATAACCCCGCACCTGCCCAAGCCGTTTTTGGTATAAGGAGAAGTACAGCAGCAATGAGTTCTACTATGCCACTTCCTATACGCCCATATGGTTCTAGTTCGAGAGTTTCAAAAATATAAACGCTTTCTGGTGCAGCAGTAAATTTAAAAAATAATGTCTGTAGCAATATCACTGCAGGCACTAATCTGATTAAAATAGAGACGTATTTTTTCATGGTCATACCGCAATTATCGTAAAGTTTAATCAAAGAAGTATCGTATAAATGTATGGAATAAACATTTGAGTGTCATAAAACTCAGCTGTTTTGGTATGCTATCCAAACTGAGTAGGATAAGAATACCTGAGCATAGTGTAAATTAGACGGTCTGGTAGTTTACACAACGGTTATCAGTATAAACCTGGCCAAAATGCATCTACTATATGGTGGACGTCTATGTGGTGTTTATTTTTTAGGATAGATATAACGTCGTAGCGTACATTGTTGTTTAAGTCCCTATCTAACAAGAAATCGTTTGCTCCTTGGGCTATCATATTGATCTTTCCCCTGCCAATAGCGTCTTCGGGATTGCCGTACTTATTTGTTTCACGGGTCTTTACCTCGACTATTACTACCCAGTCATCTACAGTAGCAATTATATCAATCTCTGCTCTGCCGCTGCGGTAGTTTCTTGCGAGTATCTTATATCCTTTGCTTATGAGATGAGCCACCGCTATCTCTTCTCCTTCTTTACCGAGTTTTTGTTTGAGTTGGGACATTCGTAATGCGATGAGGGTGACTCCCGTTGGTCACACAGATTTTAATTCTCGAATAGCCAAGTACGCCATCAAACCACTGCCTACTTTCAGGGCCTTTTCGTCTATATCAAATGTAGGAGTATGCAGCATAGACGTTATTCCACGTTCTTTATTTCGTATCCCTAGTCTATAAAAACACGCAGGTATTTCTTGGCTATAATAGGCAAAGTCCTCTCCAGCTGGCCATATTTCTAGGTCTTCTACATTTTCGGTTCCTAAGTATTCTTCAGCCCATAAACGAGCATTATTACTCAGGTCTTCGTCATTCTTGAGAAAAGGATATCCTCTCCGTACTTCTGCCTCGCACTTAGCACCGTGCATCGCTGCAGTATCCGTGCATATTTTTTCGATGAGTGTATGTGCTCGCATTCGCCACTCTTCGTCATACGTACGAAAAGTACCCTCCATCAGCACCTCATTCGGGATAATATTGGTAGCTCCATTGGCTATTACCTTGCCTATACTCACTACGCTAGGCACGCTTGGTTTACTATGCCTACTTACTACGGTTTGTAGTTGGGTTATGATTTGTGCAGCTATTACCACAGGATCTATGTTCTGGTGCGGATGGGCTCCGTGTCCACCTTTCCCTATGACTTTTATGTGTATTTCGTCTGCACTTGCCATATATAAACCAGAGCGGAAACCCACTTTTCCTGCATCTATAAGTGGCATCACGTGTTGGCCCAGTATCTTCTCTACGCTCGGATTTACCAGTACTCCGTTTTTGATAAGAATGCTTGCTCCTCCTGGTAATCGTTCTTCTCCAGGTTGAAAAATACAGCGTACGGTTCCCTCAAATTCACCTTTCAATTCATCTAAAATACGAACAGCCCCAAGTAGGCATGTAGTATGCACGTCGTGACCGCAGGCGTGCATTTTGCCCTCATTCTTCGATTTGTATTCTACGTCATTCTGTTCTAAGATGGGCAGTGCATCTATATCTCCACGAAGAGCAATGGTTTTACTTTCGGGGTTCTTTCCTTGTATGTCTATAAACCCCCCTGTTTCGGTAATTTTCTCCAAGTCATATCCAGTATCCTTTAGTTTCTGGGCAATGAATTTAGTTGTTTCATATTCCTCAAAGCTTAATTCTGGTCGACTGTGCAAGTGCCTGCGTGTAGCCACTAAGTCTTCAAAATGTTGTTCGGCAAGTTGTGTTATCCTATCTGATAGGTTCATAGGCCAAAGGTAAATGATTTTCAATAAGCATGAGGTTGTAATCAAGGACTTTGTAGTAATGCGCTTCTGTTCGGAGTTCTTTCTTACAGAGTATTATTGTTTATTTGTACTATATAATGATACCACAGGCAATCATAGACAAAATCTTTGACGTAGCTCCCATTGAGGAAGTGGTAGGGGAGTATGTAACATTGAAACGCGCTGGAGCCAACTACAAAGGCTTATGTCCATTTCATGATGATACGAATGCGAGTATGAGTGTGTCGCCGAGCAAGGGTATTTTTAAATGCTTCAGCTGCCAGCAAGGAGGCAATGTGTTTCAATTTATAATGGAGCATGAAGGGTTGTCTTATCCGCTAGCTATAAAGCATTTGGCAGAAAGATATAATATTCCTATTGAAGAAGGACAGATTGATGTAAATGAACTTAAGGAAGAGGCTCGGATAAAAGAAGGGGTGTATGCCTGCCTAGAGTTTGCCAGAAAATACTTCAATGATCGACTGAACAATAGTCAAGATGGTACCGTAATTTATAGACCATACCTCATCGAACGGGGTATCAACCAGCAGACGATAGACAAGTTTAGTATTGGATTAAGTGGTACACATAAAAGTCATTTGTTAGATGAGGCATTAAAAAGTGGCTACGGAGCACAGCAATTGTACGATGCCGGCCTCGTTAAAAAGATAAATGATGATGGGGGTATCATACAGAGTAATCTGAGAGATACATTTATTGAGCGAATTGTTTTCCCTATCTATAACGTAAGTGGTAAGGTGCTTGGTTTTGGGGGTAGGATAATAAAAAAAGATACCAAAGCGCCAAAATACCTGAACAGTCCAGAGACGGTAGTCTACGAAAAACGTAAAGAGCTCTATGGCCTAAGTGTGAGCAAAAACGACATACGCATAAAAGATCAGGTCTTTTTGGTAGAAGGCTATATGGATGTAGTGAGTCTCAATCAAAGTGGTGTAGAGAATGTGGTAGCTGCCAGTGGAACAGCTTTCACTGAGGAGCAGGCTCGCTTGCTGAAGCGATTTACGCACAATATTACTATGCTATTTGATGGTGATATAGCTGGAGTGAATGCAAGTTTGAAACATGTAAAAACCTTACTTGCTGCAGATTTGAATGTAAAAGTGGCACTATTCCCGGCGAATGAAGATCCGGATAGTTTCATACAAAAGAGAGGAACGTCTGAGTTTCAAGCCTACGTCATCGAAAGAGCGCAAAATTTCATTGAGCTAATAGTGGAGCTAAAGATGGGTGATAACAAGCATGATCCAATCAAAAAAGCAGAAACCGCACGTAGCATTGCGGAGAATATTGCCGCACTTCCCGACCCCTTAAAACGAGCAGCCTTTATTAGTGAAACGGCTATTTTACTTGCGATACCAGAGCGTATCTTGATAGACGAAGTCAATAAATTTAAACAAGACAGTCGCAAGCAAAAGGAACGGGAGCAGCGAAGAGACGAAAGAGTACAGGAGCAGCAAAATATACCAATACCTATAGACGGACCTCCTCCAGGTTTTGACTATGTACCTGACAGTTTAGAGATTCAAATGGCGGAGTCTCTGCTCGTGGATAAGAAAAACTACCAAGAACAAGATTTATTGAAAACACTCATTCTCTATGCAGACCAAGAGTTTGATGAGGAACAGAATGTAGCGCAGTATATTTTCAAAGAATTAGAAGAAGATGAGATTTGGCCTGTTTCTGCTGAGTATGCAGAAATTTTTAAAGAGGCGCATGCGTACATAGAGGAACATAAGGTCCTGAATGAGCTATATTTTATCCGTAACCCTAGAACCAGTAAGCTTGCGGCAGATATCCTTAGCAAAAGGCACAGCCTTAGCCCCGGATGGGAGGAAAATTTTGAGAAAATAGTAAAGACAGATGCAGACAATTATAAACACCAAGTAGTGCAAAATTTGAACTATTTGAAGCTAAATCATATTGAAATGTTAATGAAAGAAAACCAAGAAAACCTCAAGACGGCAGACACCGATGAGGATATAGTTATCTTTCAAAATTTGCATGCAAATCTGCAAGAGATACGAAAAAAAGTAACAGATCAAATAGGTACAGTAATATTGTAATAATGACAAACGAGTGGCTATTCCATATATGCAGAAATGGACTGCGGTTACCATTGGGTATTTATCTCAGAAAAATACATTTT
>CAJXIQ010000061.1 GCA_913054375.1 uncultured Bacteroidota bacterium | reverse complement strand
TCCTATCGTGTGAAATAAGTACGCTAATACTAACCAGTACATTGCAGATGACCCTGTATTTTCAAACTGAATAGTAGCTCCTGTCATGAAGAAGAAACCTGCACCCATTATTATTAGACCCACAATCATCTTAAACAGAGAACTAGAAACTTTCCCTTTCAATTTTCTATTTGCCCAATACAACGCGATTGAGGTACCGAAAAAGATAATAAACATAGCATTGATCGATTGAAACACAGACGCAGGAATTTCAGAGCCAAATAACATTCTATTCGTATTGTCTGCAGTGTATATGCTCATTAATCCACCCGCTTGTTCAAAGGCTCCCCAGAACACAATCACCAGTAAGAATGAAATAAATAGTACGCCAATTCTATCTTTTTCTATTTTCGATAAAGGACGACTAGCGGCAGCTCTCTCCTCTTCACTTTTAGAGGTTCCAATAAAATTGCCCACATGAGCCAAGTACTTCTGACCATAGAGGTAAACAACAAGGCCAAGTAGCATACCAATACCTGCAAGACCAAAGCCATAGTGCCATCCATGAACCTCACCAACGTAACCAACGATTAAACTGGATAAAAAGGCACCAAGATTAATACCTATGTAAAAAATGGTAAACCCTTTGTCTCGTCTAATATCGCCTTGCTTGTAAAGACCACCTACCATGGTAGATATGTTTGGTTTTAGCATACCTACACCCATGACAATAAGTACAAGGCCGCTATAGAACGCCCACATTTCCTCTACTGCCAATATACCGTGTCCTGCTACGAGCAAAATACACCCTAGCATAACAGACTTTCGCTGTCCAAGTAGTCTATCTGCTATAATACCGCCAGGTATGGACATCACGTATACCATCATTGTATAGGTACCATACAAGGATAGAGCATCGCCATTTGACCAGCCTAACCCCGGATTTTTATCGGCAACTTCCGTAACTAAATAAAGTACTAGAATAGCTCTCATTCCGTAATAAGAGAAACGTTCCCACATTTCGGTAAAAAACAATACAAAGAGTCCGATTGGATGACCGAATAACTCTTTTTGACTGACTGCAGTATTTGACATATAATTTGATTTAATTTCGGTAAAAATATAGTTAATAATTGAATTCTAAGAACTTACAGGTTTTCTAAAATAAAATTCGTCATTTTGGTATACAAATGTAAGCGTGTGTAACCTCCGTAAATTCCGTGATTTTTGTTTGGGTAATACTCTGAGTCAAACGGTATATTATTTTTGATTAACTCATCTACCATCATAACGCTATTCTGAAAATGTACATTATCGTCTCCTGTGCCGTGTATTATTAAGTATTTGCCTTTGATGTCTTTCACAAAATTGATAGGTGAGTTGTTGTCATACCCTTCTGCATTGTCTTTGGGCAACGCCATATAACGCTCGGTATAAATATTATCATAAAATCTCCAATTGCTAACGGGTGCTACAGCTATGGCCATTTTGAATACATCGTTTCCTTTGGCTAGCGCTAAACTACTCATATAACCACCATAACTCCATCCCCATATTCCGATGCGTTCACCATCTACATACGATAGTTTGGCCAACTCTTTTGCTGCTCCTATCTGATCTTCAGTTTCATACTTGCCTAACTGCTTGTACGTCATTTTCTTAAACTCCTCACCCTTTGCTCCCGTACCTCTATTGTCTACAGATACGATGATGATATTGTGCTTATTAGCCAACATCTGATGCCAGAAGTGATTGCTATATCCAAAGCTGTTTTTTACCGTCTGCGAACCTGGTCCGCCATACACATGCATTAAGACTGGATACTTTATTGTATCTACAAATCCTACTGGCTTTATGATCCAATAGTTGAGTTCTGTTCCATTTACAGTTAGTTTATCAAAGACTACTTCACCTTGCTTAAATGCTGCGTTACGCTCTACAAATGCTTGGTTGTCTTCTACAACACGTTGGGTCTCCCACACATTATTCTTTATGGTATACACATGAGGACTAGTAGCAGTAGTAAAGCTATGGAGAACAAGCGAAAAATCCTTACTAAACTGTGCGGTATGCCATCCCGTCTCCTTTGTTAACCTCTTTTTATTCTTACCTTGAAAATCTATGCTGTAAATATGACGCTCTGTAGACTCTACTTCTGTGCTTGTGAAATAGATCGTTTCGTTGGCGTCATCGATGCCTAACACACTGGTTACTTCCCAGTCGCCTTTCGTTATTTGATAAATTTGCGGGCCGTTCACCTTATGAAAGTACAGGTGCTTATATCCACTAGACTCGCTACTAACAATCATATGCATACCATCGGGAAGAAAATATACTTCGTCTGTAATTTCTACGTAGTATTTGTTCTTCTCTTCTATAGCTAGCTCTACAGCGGTACCGGTTACCATTAACAATTCCCACTTGTTTTGTAGTCTATTCAGACGCTGTACTGAGAGCACATTGGGATCTTTGGTCCATTTGATCCGTGGCAAGTATTGGTCATTCTCGCTACCTAGCTCTAGTTTGTGGCATTTGCCTTTGGCAGCATCGGCTATGTATACATCTACAATACTATTGGCTTCACCTGCTTTCGGGTATTTGAATTTATAGTAATCCGGGTACAATTTACCGTAGGTGGTCATTTGCCACTGTTTTACAGCACTTTCATCAAATCTGTAAAATGCCAATTGAGTACCATCAGCATTCCACTCAAAGCCTCTACTCATGGCAAATTCCTCCTCATACACCCAGTCTACCGCACCATTTATGATTGTGTTATACTCACCATCTTTGGTTATTTGTTTGGTCTTGCCTTCCGTTAAATTGAGTGTATATAAGTTGTTTCCCTTTACGTAAGCTACCATATCACCCGCAGGATTCATAGTAGGATAGCGAACTTGCTCCCCATTCCCAAGCTGAATATTACCTATTAAATCAATCACTACAAAATCACCACGGCTACTGTTACGGTAGATAGATGTAGAATTATAATACAACAGAATAATACTTTGATCTGCATTGAAAGTGTAGGAAGTGAATCCTATTTTTTTACCCCGGAATACATCAGCCGCACTTACGATTTCTTTTACAAGCTTACCACTGATATAGTCGTATTGGTTTATGACATCATACTCATCCGCATTTTGCTCTTGCACACAGTAGCTTTTGCCATCATTCATATTTACAAAGCCACCAATGGTCTTGGGGTAGAACGTACCACTGGCCCATATATCGGTAAGTTCTATGTCTCGCTGCTGGCTGTAAGTAAAAAGTGTAAAGCTAACGAGCAGTAATAAAAGTATGTTTCTCATTCTTCGAATAAATTTGCTTCAATAATAACGCAATTTCTAAAATGAATTGGATAGAAAATCTCAAAAAAATCGTAGCCGAGGATATCATTTTTGTAGACGCCAAAATTCTGCAAAACTATGCATCCGATTATACAGAAGACTTAGTCCATTTTCCGGACATAGTTATGAAACCCAATACAGTAGAAGAAATATCCGTTATCCTAAAATTTTGTACTGAGCACAAAATCCCTGTAACACCGCGTGGTGCTGGGACAGGCCTTAGTGGAGGGAGCCTCCCTGTAAACGGCGGAATCTCCTTATCCATGGAGAAATTTAATCGGATTCTAGACATAGACGAAGCTAACTTTCAAGCTACGGTAGAGAGTGGTGTTATAAATGAAACATTTCAACAAGCCGTTAAAGAACGTGGTCTGTTTTACCCGCCAGATCCGGCAAGTAAGGGTAGCTGTTTTCTTGGCGGTAATATTGCTCACAGCAGCGGCGGCCCAAAAGCACTCAAGTATGGAACAACGAAGGACTATGTGCTCAACTTACAAGTGGTCTTGCCTACGGGTGAAATACTATGGACGGGTTCAGATACATTGAAGAACAGTACGGGATACAACCTTACACAGCTCATGATAGGTAGCGAGGGAACCCTCGGCGTAGTAACCAAAATTGTATTCAAGCTTTTACCCTTACCCAAACACGACGTGTTGATGCTTGCCAAATTCAAGCGTATAGATGACGCATGTGAAGCGGTTCCAAAGATTTTTATCAATGGAATGAGCCCAAGTGCACTTGAGCTGATGGAGAAAAATGCGGTAACCTATGTTGAAAAGCACAGTGGCCTCTCCCTTAATTCGTCATCCGAGGAAAATGAAATAATGGCGTACTTACTTATAGAGGTAGATGGGAATGATATGGATCAACTCTTTACGGATTGTGAAGGGATAAACGAAGTATTAGAGGCAAATAATGTGGTGGAAGTACAATTTGCAGATACGACAGAGCAGAAGGAACAACTTTGGAAAATACGTCGGAGTATAGGTGAAATGGTAAAAATTCACAGTATTTACAAGGAAGAAGATGCCGTGGTAAAACGGGCAAATCTTCCCGCCTTAGTGAGCGGCACCAAACAACTAGGCGATGCCTATGGCTTTGAGAGTGTTTGCTACGGTCATGCAGGAGACGGGAACCTACATATCAATATCCTAAAAGGAAACATGAGTGACGAGAACTGGAACGGGCCACACCTCGAAGAAGCCATTCGTAAAATATTCAGGTTATGTAAATCTCTTGGTGGCACCATTAGCGGAGAGCATGGCATTGGCTTAGTGCAAAAAAAATTTATGAATGAGGTGTTAGACCCTATTCACTTTAAGTTGATGAAAGGCATAAAAAACACCTTTGATCCCAGCGGCATACTGAACCCTAACAAAATTTGGGAAGAGCACTAGCTAAAAGTGCATATTTCTGTCATTACTAGCCCATTAAACGAGTATCAGCGATAGGTAAAAAATCCTGGCTCCATATTTTGAAGGATTTTAATTTTTGAAGGATGTGAACTAAAAAACACATAATTTGTTTCTCTAGCGCACGTACATTATGAAACAGTCTTTTTCCAAATCAATCTTTGCTTTAGTATTTGTTCTATTTTCAGCCACAATATTCGCTCAAAATTTGTGTGAGGCAGACCACAGAGTACTTTTAACCAACTATTCTTTCTCACCTGCAGAATTGATCATTGCTCCTGGAGAAACTGTAGCGTTTATAAATGCCGAAGGAACCCACAATGTCAATGGAATTAAGAATACAGTGACTGGAGACTCTTTCAACAATCCAGAAGTCTTTTCATTGCCAGAATCAGAAGGGGAAATCAATGGGAATTGTATGGGTGTAGTCACATTCAACACGCCTGGTGTATACAATTACGATTGTAGCATAGGTTTACAGGCAGAGCTAGGGATGGTGGGAAAAATAACAGTTGATGCATTTACTATCAAAGACCTGTTATCGCTCAACCAATTACCTGAGTCATTTAATTCATCTTTTGCGTTCAACGCCTATTTAGATACCGTTTTGGATGGTACTGGTTCATACACAGTATTCCTACCAAATGACGAAGCTGTAAATGAAATAATGGAGCGCATGCAGCTCAATCAGTACGATATGTTGGCATTTTATGATCTGAAACCCGCGCTAAAGTACCATGTTGCCAACGGTATTTACAGGGCAAACGACTTAATAAATGGTCAAAGCCTACCTACGTTGTATGGCCAAGATTTAACCATATCTGAAGTAGACGGAGTTTTCAGGGTAAATGATGCCGAGATTATTTCGACGGATTACACTGCAAATAATGGTGTTATTCATATCATCAATAAAACACTAGCTCCTTCAGGATTGCCAAAAGCGTCTGTTTGGGATATTATTGAACAAAGTGAGGACCATCAGATTTTGGCATCTGCTATTCAGATAACAGGTTTCAAAGAACCGTTGCTTCAGCAAGCCGAGTTGGATCGAAATGGATCCACCGCTGCGGGAAACGAACTTCCAGGGCCCTTTACAATCTTTGCCCCCACTGATGAAGCAATCAATTTCTTTTCGCAGAAAATTGGGATGACGCCCGAGGAATTTTTGAATTCACCTCTTATTTATGATTTTATTAACCAACACATTGTCGAAAGCAAAAATTTGAGCGCAGAGATCACCAATGGTCAACTTCTTCAGAATTATAGTGGGAATAACCTTGAAATGAAGGTAAATAGTGACGGTATTTTTGTAGACGACGTAAAAATTGTTGTGGAAGATATTTTAGCCTACAATGGAGTTGTTCATGTTATCAATGCAATCATCCCTATTGATATACCTGAACCGTCAGGGAATTGTGATATTTGGACGGTAGGAATGTATGATTCAGATGGAGATGGATGGCGAGAAACGCAGCTATACATAGAGGTAGACGGAGAGCTAGTTAGCCAACAGACCTTGATTTTTGGGAGTTCTTCTTTTTACAAATTTGGTGTGGATTCTGGTGCTTTAGTAAACCTGTACTCATTCTCCCCCTGGGCTGATGTGAATAGCGAGTCGTATATACTTTTTGATGGAAACAATCAAGAGATTGCATCTTCAGGAAAAAATGGCAGAAGAGCTGGAAATTCATTGGGTATAATCGCTTGTGCGGAAACCACAGACTGCGGAAACTTAAACGTTACGTTATTGGACCGAAGTGGACAAGACGAAGGATGGGGAAGAGGAACTCTTGATGTATTCATTAATAATGAATTGTACCTTTCTATTCCGTTTTACCGCGGTAATGAGCAAAGCACATCTATCCCCGTAAACTACGGCGATGTTTTTGATTTTTATTACACAGAGGGATCCTTAACTGCCGAATACAATTCTTACATTGTTTATGGCCCAGATGGCGACATTCTTGTAGACCAAGACAATAATGGTCAAATTCCAGCTAGCGTCACAGACATCAAGGTATGTGAAGAAAATAAAGATGTTTACTCAGAGTATACAAACTATAACACTACTGTCTATCCCAATTTATCCTCTGAAAATACGGACACACGTGTCTTCCCAAACCCAGCTACTAATCAATTGACCATAATTTCGGATAGTGCAATTTCACACGTTAGCATCTCTGACATTTTCGGTAGAAAAGTGTATGATAAGCCACATCAAGAAATGGCTGTAGATGTCTCTTCACTGGCAGGAGGAACGTACATAGTAAGGGTAGAAAAAACAACAGGATTCGAATTCTTTACCGTATCGATTATTCGTTAACCCCACCTTTTTCCCTTACATCCATTAAGCAACCTAAAATCCTCGCCTTCTTTTAATTATTCAAGCCATTCGTTGGTCGCAATATGCTTTCGGATGTTATCTTGATGGGAAGAGCAAAACATAAAGAAACGGGTTTGGATAGGGCAGAAAATGATGGTACTGTGGATTTACCAACAGCTCATATTCACTGTTTTTGGTCATATTCAATAAAACCAAAAGAGAAGCACATTGGAAGGATTAAGTCAAATTAGAAAAAGAGTGTCCCTAAATATAATCTACATCCCTTAACCTTGATCAATGCATACGTTTAATTAATTCTTCAGTATTGCACTTTAGTAATTTACGATCTGTATCGTGACAAAGTATTCGTTCCAAATAATCTGGGTCCTTTAACGTATGATTCCATTTTATAAAGAAGTATAGAGTGTCACTAATTATATAAGAATCATTACTTTTGACACTTTTATGACATAAAGTCAATTTGTGCCTTTTTGCACACTCAAGCTAATAATAAAATCTATCGATATGTTAAAAAACGTTATACTTTTCTGTTCGTTCATTGTACTACTTCTCGGGCCTCTCCAAACCATACAGGCACAAAATAACGTAGGGATTGGTACACTGACTCCTTCTACAGATGCTATTCTGGAATTATTTTCCAACGATAAAGGCTTTTTGGCACCGCGAGTTACTTCTGTTGAACGAGCTACGATACCGGCAAACTCTAGTGGACTTTTGGTCTTTGATACTGACGAGAATAAATTCTTCTATTGGAATGCCGCTCTATCTATATGGCAGGTGATGGATGATTTCTCCAACACCAATGAACTTCTTCAAATTGCCGCATTTGACGATATCACAAAACAGATTACCCTAACGGATGCAGGGGCAACTTACACCCTAGATTTGAATATATTGTCTCAACGACTAAGTTTTAGTAACGATACATTGTACATTTCTGACAAAAACGGAATAGACCTTGGAATCTACAACAAGGACTCATCTGCAACCAATGAGCTGATTCAAACAACCGCGTTTGACCAAACAACAAAACAGATCACGTTAACGGATGCAGGAGCAACTTTCACCTTAGATTTAGATACATTGTCTCAACGACTGAGTTTTAGTAACGATACATTGTCTATTTCTGATAGAAACAAAATAGACCTCGGGAGCTATAACAAAGACTCATCTGCATCCAACGAGCTGCTTCAAATAGCCGCATTTGACCAAACAACAAAACAGATCACGTTAACGGATGCAGGAGCATCTTTTACCTTAGATTTAGATACATTATCTCAACTTTTGAGTTTTAGTAACGATACATTGTCTATTTCTGATAGAAACAAAATAGACCTTGGGGGCTATAACAAAGATTCATCTGCAACCAATGAGTTGCAAAGCTTATCCACTTCTAATGATACAATTTTTATGGACCGCAGAGGGTTCATTAAACTATCCGAAGATGAATTTTGGAATACAGACGGGAATGCTGGAACTAGCCCTTCAAATCAATTTATAGGAACGACAGATAACCAAGACTTTGTTATACGAACAGATAATACTGAACGCCTAAGAACACTTGGTGCGAATGGGAACATTGGTATAGGTACAACCGCACCTGATGAGAAATTGGATGTACAAGGGAATATAGAACTGAGTGGTGGAAACAGATCTATACATACTCAAGTCTCACCGTTGGGTAGAGGTGGCTATAGTCTTACCCTAAGAGCTTCAAATCATAACAACAATGGAAACTTTGCAGTGAATGGCGGACATGTAATTTTACAAGGTGGCAGTGGATATAACATTGACCAAGGCCTAGGTGGTGGAAATGTTTATTTGAGATCTGGGCACAATGACCTGACTTCAAATCCTGGGCAAAGAAATGGAGGGTATATAATTTTTGAAACAGGTGGAGCATCAGGCAGCAAAGCTGAAAGAGCAAGAATGCTCGATAATGGAAATTTTGGTATAGGAACAACCAATCCAGGTGCTAAATTTCAAGTAGGGAACAAAGGAGATGCATCTTTTGCAAGAGCAAATTCTTGGGCAACATTTTCTGATAGAAGATTGAAGAATAAAATTGAACTCATAACAAACGCACTAGACAAATTAGACCAAATACACGGTTACACCTATAATTGGAAGAACAAATCTGATTCGTCAAGACAAGTAGGTGTTATTGCACAAGAAATTGAGTTGGTGATGCCTGAAGCAGTAAAAACAGGTTCTGATGGATACAAGACAGTAGATTACGGTAAATTATCTGCGCTGTTGATTCAAGCAGTGAGAGAACAACAAACAATTATCACCTCACTTGAAAATAAGATTGAGCAACAAAATACTACGATTAGGGATGTTAAAAACGCTCAAAAATCACTTGACGAGCGATTACTAATTTTAGAAAAAAAATAACAACGTATAGTACAAACACATGATTCGTATAAGCGCTATATCGATTATCACATTGTTCCTTACCCAACTGGGGTACAGCCAAGTTATTATTAGCAACGGAGGTATACTTTCTACCCAAGGACAAGCATTGGTATTTCTTAATCAAATAGATTTAGTCAACAACGGTCGCTTGGATCACTCTGGTGCGCTTACGGTATTGGGTAGCATCACAAATAACGATTCATTTGTATGTGCAAGTAATGCTACAAATACGGTATCATTAGACCAAAACTGGACAAATAATGGGGGCTATTCTTCTGGTGATGGCAGCATTATTTTTAATGGAACAGATCAAACTATTGGGGGATCGGTCCTAAGCTCTTTTTATGACTTGATACTACAAGGGCAAATCGGAGAAACAAAGACCGCTCAAATTTCCATGGAAGTAAAGGACTCATTGATTCTCACAAACAGTGAATTGGCCCTACTTACCAATACATTAACGCTAGCCAAAGCATCCATCAACGTAACTAGAGACACGGGCTATATTTCTACTGACTTCCCCGGTAAGGTAATAGCCAATATGGATATTACGAGCACTGTAGATATAGAAATACCATTGGGATACTCAATAGATGAGGATGATTACAGACCATTTACCCTCAAAGCACCCAACAGGGGTCTTTATGAATTTGCTCTCTATGGTAATAACCCGACCATAGATGGTTTTGACGAATTTGAACTGAATGACAGTATATGTAGGATACACGATGAATACTATTACTATCTGAAGACTTCATTTGCAGCATTAGACTATACCATTAAACTGACTAGCGATGAGGATGAATATACCAAATTGGCCTTTTGGAAAAGTTCAGAATGGGAAAAATTAACCAATTCTAAAGAGCTATCTACAACAGAAATGGAAGCCTCGCAAAATCCCAATCAAGATTATTACCTATCTCTCGGAGTAGAACAACCATTTGCGTATGCTGGAGAAGATGCCGTTGATAGAGATGGTGGCACATATACGTTACAAGGAGACGGATACCTCACACGGTTAACTTTTATGAACTGGAGTCCTGACAAAGATCTATCGTGTACCGATTGCTTCGAACCAGTACTAACCTTTGGAGAAGCCGGTAAATTTGTTCTAACGGTTGATAATGGCGTGGGATGTATTGATCGCGATACCGTAGAAATTATTCATCTCAGAGAAGAAGTATTTACAGAGAATGCATTTACACCCAATAACGATAATTTAAATGAAGTTTTCAGGCCAAAACTATTATCCAACGAGACACTTGTAAATATTGAGGTATACAATCGATGGGGGCAGAAAGTGTATGAGGGTATTGATGGTTGGGACGGAACATACAGAGGTTCTATCGCTCCCCAGGGAGCTTATGCTTATCTTCTAACCATTGACCAAGGCTTATTAAAGGGTGAAAAACGGGTTTACAATTCGCATGGAACCCTTACGCTCTTGAGATAATGCAAAACGATCTTGACTGAGGACAATGCCGTTGATGCAACGTATGGTATCCAGATTGTGACAAAGCATACTAATCAATCCGTCCTATACTCTTCATAATTGCCGTTAGATATCATTTAAGATCAACCCCATATCGACCAACACCGCAGTCCT
>CAJXIQ010000060.1 GCA_913054375.1 uncultured Bacteroidota bacterium | reverse complement strand
CTCTCATTTCAAAGAAAAGCTTGGAACGGTTTTTTTGCAGATGAACGATAACTATAACCCAAGCAATTTTGATGATTTGACGGCATTTATAGAACAATGGCCTCAAGACCTACCCCTAAGTGTAGAGCTGCGACATACCGACTGGTACAATGACCCTACAGTATCCAACAGACTCTATGCTCTGCTAGAAGAAAACAAGGTATGCCACACACTTACAGATACCGCTGGTCGCAGAGATATCATGCATATGCGACTGACCAACAATCAGTGTTTTGTACGTTTTACAGGAGCCAATCATCCCAGTGATGTAGATAGGCTAGATGAATGGTTTGAAAGACTTACTCAATGGAGAGAGCAAGGCATAGAGCAAATCAATTTCTTCATACACCAAACCATAGAAAAAGACCTTCAAATGCTATCGGCCAGACTCATCACTAAGATAAATGAAGAATGGGGATACGATATGCATGTACCGGGTAGTGAGAGACAAGTGAGCTTATTTTAGGATCTGCATTTTATCAGTTTGGGTGATTCTACGATAGTAGAATTGTATCGAAAACTAAGACAAAACTATTCCCACCGGACAATGGTCGCTCCCAAAAGTGTCGTTATCTATGAAAGCATCTGTCACCTTAGGCATAAGAGCGTCTGATACTAAGAAGTAATCTATTCGCCAGCCTGCATTGCTCGCTCGGGCATTAAAACGCGTACTCCAAAAACTGTATTTCACCTCCTCTGGATGCAATTCACGGAAAGAGTCTTTTAATCCTATGCTCAATATTCCGTCTAATCCGTCTATTTCTTTTTGGGTATAGCCACTCGTCTTGTTGTAGTTGGGCTTATCATTTTTCAGGTCTATAGCTGCATGTGCTACGTTAAAATCTCCTGTTACTAGTATAGGTTTGTTCTTCTGCAAGTCAGCAAGGTAGTTTTTGAAAGCTTCATCCCAAGTTGCTCGATAGTCTAGTCTTTTAAGCCCAGCTCCACTATTAGGCACATACACATTTATCAGATAAAAATCTGCATACTCTGCACAGATAACACGGCCTTCGTCGTCGTGTTCTTCTACGCCCATATCTGTGGTTACTGTTATCGGTTCTGTTTTAGAAAGTATAGCTACTCCGCTGTACCCTTTTTTGGTAGCAGAGTTGGAGTATTTATGGTATCCACTCAGGTCGCTCAGAGCTTCCTGCACCTGATCATCCTGTGCTTTGGTCTCTTGTAGACAGTATATGTCTGCTCCGCTGTTGTTTATAATATCAATTAAGCCTTTTTTTACGGTGGCTCTCACGCCATTCACATTCCAAGAGATGATTTGCATAGTAGCAAAGATAAAATTCTAGAACGATAGAAAGTACAATAAAGAAGAGGATTAATAGTCGCACTAAGGTTGGCAGCTGTAATTGAACCCTAGATGTTTCAAAATGTACTAAGCAACGCTGAGTATTTTCTCTTTCTTACCAGCAAAGGCTAGCTCGCCATCTTTTTCTAACCCCATAAGTTGTTGCCCGATGGGTGACGTAGGGGAAGTTACAAAAATGGTTTTCTCACCAATAACAAGCCTCCCGATGCCGGTCGCTAAGTAGAGTTCTTTTTTATCTGTTACTATATGGGCACCAAGCTGTGCAGTTGTACAAGGTTTATTAGGGCTTATCTGACTTAGGATAGTGAACTCTTTGATGGCGTGGTTCATGGTTTGGTTGAGTCTATCAAGTTCTTCTTGCCCCATAGCTCTTGCTGTTTCGAACTTATTACCAGCCGTGCTGTTATCTTCGCCTACAATAGATTCTTGAACTTTGTCTATGGCAGATTGCAACTCATTCACTTGATTTTGCAACTTTTCCATACAAGCAGCATGTATTTTTGACTTTTTCATCGGTATCCATCCAAATTTACGGTTTTGTTATCTGAGTTGCAATGTTTAAGAGTAGAATAACACACATTTGCGCTCAATGTTAGAATTTATTAAAAAATTAGTAGGACACGGAGTGGATCTGCCTCAAAAAATGAAAGAAGGAGCAGTTATTGTGGATGTTAGGAGTCCTGACGAGTACGCGGCAGGTCACGTAAAAGGAAGCAAGAATATTCCTATGGGTAAAATAGAATCTAAGCTAGAAGCCATCAAAAAATGGGACAAACCAGTGATTACTTGTTGCGCTAGTGGTATGCGTAGTGGCACCGTAGCCAGTCTTTTAAAACGCAACGGAGTAGAAGCATACAATGCAGGCCCATGGCAAAAGGCAGATAAATTAACAAAGTAGTATGGCGAGTTTTAAGGAAGCAGTAAGTGGAGACATTCCAGTATTAATAGATTTTTATGCCCAATGGTGTGGTCCGTGTAAGATGATGCCTCCCATTTTAGATCAAGTAAAACAGACCCTTGGTGATGACGTAAAAATCATTAAAATTGATGTAGATAAGAACAAGGCTTTAGCAGATGCCTACGCTGTGCGGGGAGTTCCTACGCTAATGATATTTAAAAAGGGGAAAATGGCATGGCGAGAAAGCGGTGTGAGGCAGCCAGATGAGCTGATTGATCTACTGACAGGGTAGCTTTTTACGGTAGATACTCCTTTTTAAAGTTAGGCTTACGCTTTTCTAAGAACGCATCTCGACCTTCTTTGGCTTCGTCTGTCATATAAGCCAAGCGGGTAGCTTCACCAGCAAACACTTGCTGTCCAACCATCCCGTCGTCTGTGAGATTCATAGCAAATTTCAGCATTTTTATGCTTGTAGGGGATTTCTCTAGGATCTCTTGTGCCCATTCATAGGCTGTATCTTCTAACTCTGCGTGTGGCACTACAGCATTTACCATCCCCATATCAAAAGCCTCTTGAGCCGAGTAATTTCTACCTAAGAAAAATATTTCACGTGCTCTTTTCTGACCAACCATTTTGGCGAGGTACGCCGAGCCATATCCACCGTCAAAACTAGTAACATCTGCGTCAGTTTGTTTGAAAATAGCATGCTCCTCACTTGCCAGTGTCAGGTCACACACCACGTGTAAACTATGTCCGCCACCTACTGCCCATCCCGGCACTACGGCTATTACAACCTTCGGCATAAAACGGATTAATCGTTGTACGTCGAGTATGTTTAGTCTGTGGTAATTATCATCTCCAACGTAGCCTTTCTGTCCACGCGCTTTTTGGTCTCCACCACTACAAAATGAGTAAACACCATCTTTAGAACTAGGTCCTTCGGCACTTAACAGCACAACACCAATGCTCAGGTCTTCCTGAGCATCGTGAAAAGCATCGAGTAATTCACTCGTTGTTTTTGGGCGGAAAGCGTTTCGTACATCAGGTCTATTGAATGCAATTCGGGCTACTCCATCGCATTTTGTATAGGTGATATCTTCGTATTCTTTTACTGTGGTCCAGTTTTGGCTCATAAGGCAAAGGTAGTGTGTTGGTTGAAAAGTATGTCCACTCGATTGTTTCGTTCGAAGTTAATTAGGATTATCCTGTCCAACAAGAGGGATCCAATACTGTTTGTGTTTTTTAGTTGGATTAATTTTTTTTTTGCGAAAAAAATTGAGAACCTTGTCGTCAAAGTAGTTATAAATAAAAATACCGACATGAAAAAAATAATAGGATTAGTTCTATGTGTAACATTTGTTCTCAGCTCTTACGCTCAAGTATCGATTAATGAGGTGCAGGCAGACAATGATACGACTTATGCAGACTTAAGAGGCAACTACGAGGACTGGGTAGAATTTTATAACGCTGGCACAAGTGCAGTAGACATGAGCGGATGGATGTGTATTGATGACATTACCAAAGATAGTGCTGATTGGTTTGTTATGCCATCAGGAACCTCAATTGGAGCAGGCGAGTATCTCGTGCTTTTTTGTAATTCTGATACGGGTTTGACCACAGATTTTGGTCTAAGTAAAAAGGGAGATGGTTTCTTTCTTATGAATGACAAAGGAATAGTAGATTCAACGACATTTGGAGCAATAGATGCAGACATGTCTTGGGCACGTGAAACTGACGGTGATGGTGCTTGGGCAATAGAAGAAACGCCCACTCCAGGTGCTGCAAATAGTGAGGTGAATAGAGTACGAAGTGCATCATTTACCAAACTAACGGTGTATCCCAATCCAAGTACAAACGGTATCTTTAACTTTGGAAAAGTAGTATCTTCAGTAGCAGTGTACACTATCTCAGGGGTTAAGGTTTTAGAAGCCACAGACGTAGAGCAAGTGGCTATAGAAGCAAAAGGCATCTATATGATCTATAGCACTTCAAACGGTGTGAGCAGTGTAGCAAGAGTTATCGTTCAGTAAGAGCTCAATAGTCAAAAATATAGAAAGGGAACTTGCGTAGAGCAGGTTCCCTTTTTTTGTGTAAAGTGCTGTATAGGGCAAATTTTGTTGTTTCACCTTTGCTACTGTTCATAAAGTTCTTTTACCGTTCTGGGTTCGTGCGCCTAATAACTTCCTTCTACAATAACTTTCACGGCCTCCGGCGTCACTGCTTTGTGCTCACCTAGAGCTACCCAGCCACGCTCACGAAGGGTTTCGCTTACCTTCTCTGCAGTCCCTTGGTATTGGTCGGTATAGTCGCTTAGACGAGTTGGTATATCCATAGAGTGAAAAAAAATTTCTGTCTTAGCTATAGCAGCTTTTGCCTTTTCTTCTGTAGACCCTTCAGTTATGTTCCAAACGCGCTCTCCGTATTGGGCTAGTTTCTCTTTTTTGTTGTCCAAGAAATGGTGGTAGTGTCTTGGTGCAATGATGGCAAGTGTACGGGCATGGTCTATACCATAGAGAGCAGTCAACTCATGGCCAATAGCATGTATTGCCCAATCATTTGGCACACCTTTTTGTATCAATCCATTCAGTGCCATAGTACAGCACCACATAAAATTGGCTGCCGTAGTATAGTCACTTGCATCCTTCATCAACTTAGGAGCGGTGGCTACCAAACTACTCATTATGCTTTCGGCAAATCGGTCTTGTAGGTCTGCACCTATTGGATAGGTCATGTATTGCTCCATTACGTGGGTGAATGCATCAGTCACTCCGTTAGCTAATTGTCGTTGTGGTATGCTTGCTACTACGGTAGGGTCCAGTATGCTAAATTTCGGAAATAATCCAGGTCCGCCCATTCCGCGTTTTTCGCCTAGTTCTCTGCGCGACACTACAGACCCGCTATTCATTTCTGTGCCTGTTGCTGGCAATGTTAGTACGTTACCAAATGGCATCCCTACTTCGGTACGTATTCCTTTATCCAGAATGTCCCAAGGTTCATCACCTTCGTACAACGCAGCAGAGGCTAAAAACTTAGTCCCGTCTATTACAGAACCACCACCTACTGCAAGTAAAAAATCAATTTTTTCAGATTTGATGATAGCTAATGCATCCATTAATACTTCGTATTCTGGGTTGGCAGGGATGCCTCCAAATTCTGTATAGTTGTGGCCTTGTAGAGCTGTGGTTACCTGTTCATAGATTCCGTTTTTTTTGATACTTCCTCCACCGTAAAGCATTAGAATGTTTGCATCCGTGGGTATCTGGTTGGTTAATTTGGCAATTTCACCTTTACCAAAAATTATTTTAACTGGATTTTGTAATTCGAAGTTGAGCATATTTATATAGTTCAACAATACGGGTTTAATACTGTTTGAACCCTAAAAAGGAAGCTTAACTATATTTTGTTCCGTGCGAAGAAAAAAAGGAATCATGTCGTCTATAAAAAAGATAATACAAAACACACTTATGAATTTCACAAAGAATACGGCAATTTTTACACTGTTTATTGTTTCAGGGTTGAACTCAGTCGCCCAGGATTTTGACGGGTACACACTGTACAACAAACAGAATGAAAGTACAACTTACTTGATCGACAAAGAGGGAGAAATTGCTCACTCATGGGATTGCAATACAAATGCAAACTATGCCGTCTTCTTAAAAGACGATGGCAACCTCGTACGACAAGGCGTAGTCTCTGGAGCGCAGATAAATGGTGCGGCAGCTGGAGGAATTATTCAAGAATATGATAAAGATGCAAGTATTGTTTGGGAGTTTACATACTCGAGTGCAGAGTACCGCTCTCATCACGATTTCACTGTAATGCCCAATGGTAATGTATTACTCACCGCCTGGGAAGTGAAAACTGCCGCAGAAATGCAAGCCGCTGGGTATGCGTCTAGCACAGCCAAATGGCCTACACATATAGTAGAAGTGGAGCAAGATGGTACTGGAGGAAAGATCGTATGGGAATGGCATATCTGGGATCACATGGTTCAAGACAATGATGCTGCAAAACCGAACTTTGGTGTAGTAGCAGACCACCCAGAGTTGATGGATATAAATGTACCTTCTTCTAGCCGAGGAGGTGGTCCTGGTGGAGGTGATTGGTTTCACGTCAATGGAATTGATTATAATCCAGCATTGGATCAGATAGCTTTCACTTCTAGGTATATGAGTGAAATATTTATTATAGACCATAGTACTACCACCGCAGAGGCAGCTAGTCATACTGGTGGGAATTCAGGCAAAGGGGGAGATTTCCTTTTCAGATACGGAAATCCATCCAACTACGGTTCTGCAGCGCCTAAAGAAGTAACTGCAGCAGTACACGATGTGAGATGGATAAAAAGCGGAAGACCAAATGCCGGATGGTTACAGTTTTTCAATAACAGTGGTGGGGAGAATAATGCCTCAGTGGTAGATGCTATTAATCCCGTGAGAGACGGATATAATTATGCCTATACAAATGGTTCTTTTCAACCCACTGCTCACCAATGGAGACATAAGTGTTTAAAAAATTCAAGCGGGCAATCTGCATCGGACCGAATGAGTAATGGGAATACTTTCGTAGCATTGTCTAGAGAATATATGTACGAGGTAGACAGCAATGATAATATAGTGTGGCAGTATAGCGATGGGCCACCCAAAGGATTCAGAAGAGAGTGTGCTCACCCGGGTATCATAGCACTATTAGACAATCCCTGCGGTATAACTAACGTGCAAGATTTACAAACGCTGGATGTTGTAGTTCGTCCAAACCCTTCGTACGGGACGATTTCTATTGCAGGTTTAGAGCGCAGCAAAAATGTTGAAATCAGTGTTGTGAATATGCTTGGTAAAGTTGTTATCCAAAGCAGTAACAAAACAGATATATCACTAATAGGCTTAGCAAACGGTCAATATGTTATCTCAATCCTCACGGATAGTGGTAAAGTTACTAAGTCACTTATTCTAGCCAACTAACACCTTGAAAAAAATACTATTCCTTACCCTGTTGTCTGGGAGCGGCTTGTTACATGGACAGACACTGTTTCACAATGAAGCTCGTATCTCTGAGGTAAAGCTTGTTTTTGAGCAGCAAAATTGGGATCATATTCTGGATAGTCTCTACGTGGCAGGTGATAAGGACAGGCTTCTAGCAGCAGCGTGGGTAGACGGAGTGTATTATGATAGTATAGGAGTGAGGTATAAGGGTTTTAGCTCTGTGAGTGTAGACCGACACAAAAATCCATTTAACATTAAACTAGATTATATCCTGGATCAGAGCCATTTTGGTGTAGATAAGATTAAACTGGGCAATGTGATACAAGATCCCTCTTTTGTGAGAGAAATAGTATCCTATAAAGTGGCTCGGAATTATATGCCTGCATCTCTAGCCAACTATTGTAATGTATACATAAATAAGGTTTTTTGGGGTGTTTACACCAGTATAGAGTCAGTAGATAGGTCATTTTTAGCGCAACATTTTGGCTCTTCTTATGGTTCATTTATCAAAGGCAATCCTAGCACAGTGGATCTTAATGGTGGGAATAGTAACTTGAGTAATAGTCCGGGAACAGATAGTGCAGATTATTACGATCTCTACGAATTAAAGTCAGACCTGGGTTGGGCAGCATTTTATAATCTCATAGATAAGCTAAACAATGACCCATCAGCATTAGAAGACGTTTTGAACGTAGACAGAACACTTTGGATGCATGCGCTGAATTATACATTAGTCAATTTCGATAGTTACATTGGGTACGCCCAAAATTACTATTTGTATGAAGATCAGAATGGGCAGTTTAATCCTATACTTTGGGATATGAACCAGTCTTTTGGAAGCTTTCGCCTGACAGATGCTTCAGATTTTTATAGAGGTTTTACGGTAGAAGAAGCCAAAACAATGGATCCTATGGCTCATGTCAATAGTTTCTCCGTACATCCCAGACCTCTCATTAGGAATGTTATTAACACAGACCAAAGAAAGCGGATGTATCTCGCCCATATTCGAGCGATAGTAGAAGAGTATTTTGCCAATGGAGCATACAAAAATGAGCTAGAGGCACTTCAAGAACGTATAAAAACAGATGTGAGTAGAGATACCAATAAGTTCTATTCATACGCAGATTTCTTACTCAATAAGACAAGTACCGTACAAGACTTAGTGACCTATCCTGGCATTACAGATTTAATGGATGCGCGATCTGTATACCTTTTAAACTACAAAGGAATTTCGCCTCAAGGTGCACCCAGTATAAGCGTACCTGTAGGGGTGAAAAGCAAAAACTCTTTTCAAGTAACAACAACTACAGATGCGGCATCTGACGTCTATTTATACTACCGAGACCAAAGCGGAGCTGTTTTTTCTAGAGTAGTAATGAGGGATGATGGAGGCTCGGGAGACAATCAAGCCAAGGACGGAGTTTATGGTGCAGTGGTCCCTACATCTGGTAAGAATATAGACTACTACGTGTATGCAGAAAATGACTCGTCTGGCACTTTTTCTCCTACCAATGCCGCATATAATTTTTATGAAATAAGAGAAGTAAAGCAGTTGGTTATCAATGAATTTTGTGCATCTAATTCGTCTGTGATAGCAGACGAAAATGAAGACTACGAAGATTGGATAGAACTATACAACAACGGAGACACATCTATCAGTCTACAGGGATATACGTTATCCGATGATTTGAATGATTTGGAGAAATGGAGCTTCTCAGATACAAGTGTAGCCCCTGAAGCATACGTGCTTATTTGGGCAGATGATGATGACGAAGATGGACCGCTACATACCAATTTTAAACTTGCTTCTGGTGGTGAAGCGATATACTTGTCCTACCAAGGGGAGGTGGTAGACGAAATCACTTTTGGTGGTCAGACTACAGACGTTACCAGTGGTAGGCACCCGAATGGCACAGGGCCTTTCGTACTTATGGAAGCTACTCCTTCAGCTTTTAATGATGGTCAAAGAATAAGTATTACCCCTCTTGAGAGTCCTACTTTCAGGGTGTTCCCAAATCCTTTGTCAGGAAGATTTTATGTAGAATCCAATATGAGCGGAACTGCTGTTTTAATGAACGCACAAGGTCAGACTGTTCTCACCACAACAATAAATAAAGGAGTAAATGCATTGGATGCATCTCTCCTAGTAAGCGGTATGTATTTTCTCAGCATCAGAAATGAGACAAGCGTAGCCCATAAAAAAATAATCAAACAATGAAATTAATACTACTACTAGGGGGGTTGGCCCTATCTGTTTCTAGCTTTTCTCAGTCTTTTAAGTCCTTTACAGATGCAGATGGGTTACCGTCAAATAATGTGTTGTGTGCGTCTTCAGACCAAGAAGGAACGATGTGGTTTGGTACACAGAGCGGTATTGCTATTTACGACGGCACCACTTGGGAGATAATGACCACTACTACACATCCAGGACTAGCAGACAACAATGTGTCATCTATTCTGGTAACCAAAGAAGGCAATGTATGGGCAGCAGGGGACTTTGGAGCCAGTTTCTATAACGGTGCAACTTGGACAACCTACAAGGCGGCAGATGGCCTAGGAAGCAGCAGAGTAACCAATATCTCTGAAATGAAAAATGGAGATATTTGGCTCAGTGATTTCAATGGAGCTACACACTATAATGGTACTGTATTTACTGCTTACAAGGCTGCAGATGGGCTGCCGTTTGGAGGGGCAGAGGATGTACTTGAAGCAGATAATGGCGATATTCTGTTCGCCACAGGTTTAGGTGGTGTTGCCATTTTTAATGGCACAAATTTTAAGATTGTGACAGAGGAAAATGGATTGGTGAGTGATAATACCACTGCCTTACTCAAGGATAAAGACGGTAATATATGGGTAGGAACATCGGATGGTATATCCGTTTTTGATGATACCATGAAGTGGATGACCAATCATACTAAAATGTATATTTTGCCGCAGCCAGATACCTTGAATCCCGTAGAAGATTTAGCAATGGACTCTGAAGGGAACATTTGGTCGGGCATCTATGTAGATTACTTAGTGTCTGTAGGTGGCGTGGCCAAGTTTGATGGCAATGCTTGGACCGATTATGATGGAAGTGATGGTGTAATAGGACCCACTATACGAGCTGTTACGGTAGATGAAAAAGATAATATATGGGTGGCTACCAGCTCCGGTATTACCAGAATAGCTTTTGGGTCAGCGTCTGTCGAACAATTAGTGCAAAATAATTTGTCAGCCTATCCGAATCCAGTAGAAAAGAAATTATACATCAATTTAGGGGTGATCTCAGAGCCAGTAGCTCTTCAGCTTATAAACCAACTAGGTACTGTAGTATTGCAACAAGAAAGAATAGTTGATAGCAAGGTTACGTTAGATATATCTGAGCTCCAATCAGGAGTGTATATGTTACATGTGGCAGGTAATGCACGTAGAGTGGTGGTGCAATAGTGCCCAAACTCCTCTTGTGTTTACCCAATTTCAGCATACCTTCTTATCCAAGCACAGCACCTACATTATATCACTCACAGCTAGTGTAGCTATGCAATTGCGAATGAGTTTAGCTATTTATTCAGAATAATATAAATTCGCCTGATGTCAAATTTTATTGTCAAATCCCAAGAGCAGTATCAGGAATTATATAAAGCAAGCAAAGAAAACCCTGAAAAATTTTGGGAAGATTTTGCCGAGCAGGAGTTTATATGGTATAAGAAGTGGGACAAGGTGCTGGATTATAGCCTAAGTCCCAACCCAGATGAGTTGGACATAAGGTGGTTTGAAGGAGCACAACTGAACATCACAGAAAACTGCATAGACCGACACTTGGCTACTAAAGGAGAGCAGACGGCAATCATCTTTGAGGCCAATGATCCCAATGAAAAACCACTGCATATCACCTACAACGAACTGGCTAAAAATGTCAACAAAACTGCCAATATGCTAAAGGCTAATGGGGCAAAAAAGGGCGATAGAATCTGCCTCTATA
>CAJXIQ010000059.1 GCA_913054375.1 uncultured Bacteroidota bacterium | reverse complement strand
TTACACTCGATTTAGGCTCTTTCAAAAGAACCTTGGTATAGAATTAGGTGCTCGCACTTTTTGGTATAGTAGCTTCAATAGCCCAACGTACACACCCTATACACGACAGTGGCACACCACCGATCAACGATTTGAGATGACCGCTCCTATCAACCCATACGTTATGGCCAAGGTAAAGAGCTTCTTTTTTGGACTTGAGATGTTTCATGTGCAGCAAGGATGGGCAACTGACGCTTACTACAGTGCTCCACACTTTCCACTTATGCCACGTAGCTTACGTTTAAATTTTCGGTGGGATTTGAGCAATTAGATCTCTTGTAGCGTATAGATTTCAACGCGCTTATTTTGATCTCCTTGCGCCTTATTTACAGGTAATTTAACTTTAATTTTAGAATTACTCATCCCTTTATAGGTAAGTCTATCTTGACTAATACCACTGCCCACTAAAAACCTATTTATCGCTTTTGCTCGCTTATAACTCAGCTCCATATTCCAACGTTCTTGCATACTATTTAGGGGCCTATCTATCGGGAAATTCATATGCCCTTGTATTTCAATAAATGCATCTTTTTGTCGTTTCATTATCGCCAGAAGTTTGTGTAACTCTGGCTGACTCTCTGGCCGTATTTCGTCACTATCTGTGAAGAAATAGATGTTTTCAAATGTAAACTTACCTGTAATTTTCACCTTACACAGTTCTAGGGTATATACGAGGGTATCTACTGGCTTATTTATATCCTCTCTCGGTACAACAAGATACGCGCTTAAGTAGTTGCTTGCAGAGGCAGAAATGGTCACGTTTTCTGAAAGTAAACTAAAAGCAGAAGAGACTCCACTGCTACCGATACGACTGAATTTCATTTCCTGACCTTCGTATTCGAAACCGATAGAAGCTTTGATGGGTTTTTTGGTTTTCTTGTCTACTGTTTTAATGATAACCCACTTAGGCGGGCTTAGATCTGATTTATAATCTGTTTCATAAATGAAAAAGACTTTTGCTCGTCTGTTTTGCTGATGAACCTCACTCACCGATTTAGACTCCCCGAAACTCTCCATCTTAATAAATCTACGCGGTACGCCTATACGCTCTAGAACTTTCACAGTTGCCAAGGCCCTATTCGTTGCTAGAACAGTATTATACTCATTTGTGGCAAATGTATCTGTATGTCCCTCTACATAGATTTCTTTAATATGGGTGCCGCCTATAGATACTATTTTGTCTGTTAGCAGCTTCTGTTGTTTAGACGTAATCTCATAACTATCAGAATCAAAATAAATAAAAAAGTCTTCAGAGGTAAGCGAGTACATCTGAGCCCTTGCTTGGCCAAAAGCCAAGCTGCTCAATGCAAGTATTAAACAGGTATAGAACTTCACTTTCTCTAGTTAAAAACAGTAAACGAAGATAGGAGTAAAACGCAAAAGACGACATAAACGTAAGCCATTGAATATCCATTTACACAATTAGGCGCTAGAACACCCGCAGCGAAACGAGGTGTGGTATCAAACAGAGAGGAGACACCTATCTGCTCCTTTCAAAGGACCTAGCTACACAATAACATTCCACTCTGGATGCTTATCTGAGTCTAGAAATTTTGCAGCATCTAGCTGCTCTTTTAGTCTCAAAACTGGACCATACTGGTTCGAATTTACCTCATACTTATTTTCACCTATGGTAATAGCATTCACATAGGTAATTGCAGCAGCAGTTCCGGTGGCAAACATACATTCCACTTCTCCTGCAGCTAGATCTTTCTCAAAATCATCTGCCGTAATCAGTTCAGATGTTACGGTTATTCCTGCATCTTTGGCTAGATTAATCACCGTATCTCGGGTAATCCCTTTAAGGATACTATCATGCATTTTAGGGGTATGGATATTGCCATTCTTCACATAAAAGAAATTGGCACTACCTAACTCTTCAAGTGCAAAATTATTGGTAATATCTGTCCAAAGCACCTGATCAAAACCTAGGTTCTTGGCTTTCACAGAAGGATAAAAAGATGCAGCATAGTTACCTGCTGCTTTCGCATACCCTACTCCGCCTTTGGCTGCTCTCCTGTGCTCCTTTTCCAAGAATATGCTCAATGGAGTATCGTAATAGAAGCCAACAGGACAAGCTATGACAATAAAGCGGTACGTTTGACTGGCCACAGCTCTAAGTGTATTATCTGTTGAAATCATGAATGGACGTACATACAGTGATCCTTGCGAACGATTGGGTATCCACGCCTTTTGTTCGGCCACATACTGCATGATTGCCTCTTTGGTTTTTCCCTCATCCAACTGTGGCATCATCATACGATGTGCACTCGCATTCATACGTTTTATGTTGTCTTTCAAACGAAAAATATTTACGTCATTCGTTTCATTCTTATAGGCTTTTAATCCTTCGAAAATAGCCTGACCATAATGTAATACAGAAGTTGCTGGATGCATAGACAGAGACTGTAATGGCTGGATATCAAAGTCACTCCACTCCTCACCGTTGTAATCTGACACCATCATATAATCGGTAAAAACCTTTCCAAATTCGAGGTTATCAAAGTCTACACTGCTTAAGTTGGATATTGGAGTATGTATTACTTGCATTGGTGCAAAAGTAACTCTCAAAAGTCCAATTTGGTTCAGTGAAAACAAATACGTACGGCAAAATGACGTGTAAACCCCATTTAACCATTCTTTTTATTAGGCACTCCGCTGCAGTCATATTACCAAAAATATTCGTTGCTTTGTAGGGTGAATCTTTTGCCAGACGAGGATATATCCCTACTTTTTAATTCTTTGGTTGTTTTACCAAAGGACCGTCTTTCTGTAGAGACAGAGACAACATCAACAACCACTCATTTGGGTGCTGCAGAACCTAAAAAAAGGGAACAACCAAACGATAGTATCCAAAGTCAAGAGGACTCCGATGAAGTGCTATCGGATATAGTTGCACAAGAAAGCAAGGCAGAGTATAACGCCGTTCAACCGTTTGTGATAGTGACTTCTCAAAATTTAAAGGACAGCTACATGGCGGCAGACAGTGCATTTCGCAAAATACTGGCTGCACTCAACGTACCAAATGCGGCAAACCACCTGAGTGCGGACCTAAGCATACTTAAAGAAACGGATAACTATACCTGCGTATGGTGCATCGGTTTAGATATAAAAACCGAAAAGGAAATTCTTGGTTTAGACCATTCAAACCTACTCGTATCTCCGGATATATTGAGCTTAAATACGACTGAGGAAAAGAAGGCTATGTATATGCCGCTAAAAGCTTTTGTGAGTGCCAACATGGACCTAATTGTCAAATTATAGCCATTGTTTCATGGTAGTGGTACTTTGCCACATTCTCACCAAAACCTAAATACCACCATGCTTTAAAGCGATAAGACTCCCAAAAATAAGCGGGTTAAATTAAATCGTATTTTCTCCTCGCTATTCTTCTCGAATGCCCATATGCTGCTGTAAAGAGCCGCATTTTGTTACTTTTGCATTTATTAAGAATACAAACCAAAAGCAATGCTCAGTAAAGACGATTTTAGGCAACATAAACATCAATCTTTCTTCTTAAAACTAAAAGAACTTGCCGCAGGTCAAGCAGCCAATCCATTTGAATTTAAAATGGTATTCTTTGGCGGTACTGGAGCTGTAGGAGGCCAAGCAGTAATAGAAGTACTGGAGAGTTTTGTATATATGAAAAATGCGAGCATAAAGGCTCCAAGCTCACGTCCCCAACTCATTATTACCGGTATAAATAAGGCCCAAATAGATCAATTTTGCAGCAAATTATTTCAGATATTTGGCAAGCAGCAGTTTACAAAAACGGCTGAAGATGGAGACGAGTCCGTTTTGCTATTTGATGGTTTTGTAGAGCTGCATTTCAAAACACTGATGGCAGTGCCTAAGTTTCAGGCAGATTTAAACGCCGCACTCAAAGACATTAGCGGTAAACAAGCCAAAATAGACTACTTGATAAGCGAAGCCAGTAAGACTACTTCTCCTTTTGAAGCTTTTATACAAAAAACAAAAAAGGACCTTGGCGTAGCCGAAGGCCAAAAAATACGTGCTGTTTTTAGTGGCATACCTGTACCCAGTGTAGCAACGTATCACTTCGAAAACATAGACCGATTGCTCGATGAGCATGGACTAAGCGATGGCGATACCGAAAAAAGCATAGAGCGTAGCATCAAAAGTGAGATACTAAAAGGATTGGCCGAAGACTTTGGCGATATCAAAAAGCACCATGCAGACGAAGTACTCATGGCACACACTACCTCTGTAGGCGGTATGTATCAAATCATAAACGGAGAACCAGTTATAAAGCTGGGATATGCTCACTCATCGCTAGGAGACTTGCTAAAAGAGAAGCAGTACTACGCCAACGTACTCACCATACAGTATTCACACTTTAACCTAAAGAGCTTAGTAACTGCAAGTGCTATAGGTATAGACTACATCTACCAAAGTAGTACGCTCCCACTCAGCAGTGGAGTGAGTAGAAAATTTAGACATGCTGCAGAAAACAACACCCTTCCTTTTGATCTAAAAATAACACAAGACAAAAAAGGCGAGCGATTGCTCAACAAAATATTTCCTGCACTACCCGTAGCAGCTAGCCACCCAGTGGTAGATGCTAAAGGCAAACCTACGGAGAAGGCGAAAAATAATTTTGGCAATGACAAGGAGAACATTCCCAACCTGAATGTAAACTACGCCCTACGTAGTGGAGAGAATGGACTATTCTCACTGGATAATGCATACGCTCTATACCTGAATATGAAGATTGCCTCGCAAGAGGAACTCGCTCATGTACTGGTAAGTAATGCACTGCTAGGAGACGACACTCAGAAACCGTGGTTTGACAAGGACGGTATATGCTACTATACACAAACCGACAACAGTAGTCTTGTTTTTGCTCTACTGAATAACCGCAAGGAGTTTCGCAAGTACCAAACGAGTGCATTCACCACCAAGGCTTTTCAAGAGCTAGGAAGCAGTAAGCACCAAGCGGAGCTGCACACCCACGGACTCATGATACTCATGCACAAGTTGAAAAACTTGAATCCACAGTTTGTAAGTCTCAACATCACGAGCAAGTACAAGGCCCAAGAGGTGAAAGACTTCGTAGATACCAATACACCCAAACTACTGCTCGAAAACATAGTAGAATACGGTAAAGACATTCCTGCGTTGGCCAAAAATTTTACGGATCTCTTTAGCATAAATACGGTAGAAGAAATGGCAGCCTACACGGGTTTCAAAGGAGAACTCAAAGGCTTTATCAAAACGTTTTACAACGGACTACACTCTGCGGTATCCCAAACCGTACGGGCTATTACCTCACTGGGAACGCCGATCATATACAAAAATGCCGAAGGAAAAGACGAGATACTAGCGGGACCCTACTTTGCTCCGCTAGACTTGGTACTTACGGCCAACTACTCGCTCATAGAGTCCATAGATACCATTTGTGCGGAGCACAGACTGGAGCGTGAAGAATTTATCAATTGGTTGGTGTGCAACAATGGATTTGTAGACCTACGTCCAGACGCGGTACTCAATACGGCCAAAACCTTTGCCGGTGGACTAACCGACAGAATAAGTATACTGCACGATGAGCCTGCTTTTCGCAAGGCCATAAACACCCTAAAGCTAAAGAACGCTCGCAACATAGAAGAGAACTACCACTACAATACGAGTGGTCTGCTGGCGTACTGCGGACGTATCACAGGCTTGTACGAGCAACTGGAGCAGTTTGACCTGAGTCTAGGTACGTTCAATGGCTGGAAGGCTCTATTCCCTATAGACGGCAACGAGAACCATGTATTGATACCTGGACTGGTAGAGGCCATGCGTCACTATGCTGAAGGCCTGGGTAAAATAACCGGAACAGAATTCTTGTACCCACGGTACGGGTATTTTGGGTAAGAGGAAGGGACTCCCAACCTATCTCGTAAAAAGTCATTACTGAAACAGAAAATAAAGAGCCAATTTCACCTTGACGTAGATATCTGTAGATGAACTATTTGCAAATCCACTTTCTTTTGATGCTATTCTTATGAATTTCATTGTAATAGGTGAAGCTGTATCATGTATGTCTTTATCTCTTCTGGATAGTAACCACCATATCCTCTGGGTAGAGATCAAAGCATTTAGGAATATCATTGCTCACAACTATTTTGGAGTAGATGTAGAACAAGTTTGGCAAATAATAGAAGATGATCTGCCGGTGTTTCTTGACAAGATAAAACAAATCAAAATCACTCCAACATCTTAAAGAATGCTCCTCTCGTAAAAATCTTAATCTACGTTATCGTGCAGAAAAGAGTTGTTGGTACGCAATTCTGGTTTTTGCTCTGCCTCTTCTATGAGACTGGTGCGGCTTATTTCCATTTCAGATGAGTGTGCTACATCTTTCAAGTTTACGCCCTTACGCTTGTACGCAGGTACGTTTTCGAGCTCTTCTATTCCATTTTCTTTCTTGGTTGTATTGTTGAGCTCTTTGAGGTACTTATTGCGTTGTTTCAGCTCCTCTACCTTGCGGTTGGCAGCTAGTACTTCATTTGGATCGCCTTCTTCTAATTGATCGAAAATGGACGTCTGCTTGCGGGCATCTCTTTCTTCCATAGAAAGCTCCTCTTCATTCACATTGATATCTCCAAGATTAAACTCAATTTCTCCGTCTGCCTCCATCTCCGGTTTATATCTATTCTCTGCTCTATTAAAGCCTGTGGCTATGACCGTAACAGTAATACCACGACCGAGTTTACCATCGTAGCAAAGTCCACATTTTAAGGTAGCATCTCTACCTGCCTCGTTTTGCAAAAACTCATTTATCTGTGCGTACTCATCCATAGTGGCTTCTTCCTCGCCGTACGATATATTGACGAGTAGATTACTAGCCCCTTGTATTTTATTATCGTCTAGCAATGGAGAGTTAAGGGCTTGATTTACCGCTCGCATAGCACGATCATCGCCTTCGCTTAGTCCCATACCCAGTATAGATACACCACTATCGCTCATAGCTGTTTTCACATCTTCAAAATCTACGTTGATGCTCCCGGCTATGGTAATTATCTCGGCAATACCCTTTGCAGCAGTGGCCAATACATTGTCTGCATAACCAAATGCCTTGCTGATAGGCAAGTTGCCATAGATATCTTTTATTCTGTCATTGGATATAACCAATAATGAGTCTACACTCTCGCGTATTTCTTCTATACCGTGAAACGCTGCATCGCATCTACGGTCACCTTCAAAATTAAAAGGAGTAGTTACAATACCCACGGTAAGAACACCCATATCTTTTGCGGCTTTGGCTATAACAGGAGCTGCTCCTGTACCTGTACCACCGCCCATACCAGCAGTTACAAAGACCATCTGGGTATTCACTCCCAATGATTCTATGATATCGGTGATGTTTTCTTCGGCAGCCTTGCGACCTACTTCTGGATTTGACCCCGCTCCTCTGCCCTCTGTAAGTGCATCACCTATTTGTATTTTATTGGGAATGGGACTGTTTTCCAGTGCCTGTGCATCAGTATTACAAATAAAGAAGTCTACTCCCTCTATACCTTCACGGTACATATGGTTGACTGCATTTCCGCCTCCGCCTCCTACACCAATTACTTTAATGATAGAAGATTTGTCTTTTGGTAATTCTACTGTGAAACTCATACGTGTTTAATCTATTTGTAATCCGCTACGTCTACCTCATCTTTTAACCAATCTTTGATACGGTCAAACAAAGCAGTTTTCTTTTTTTCATCTGCGATATGCTCACCACCAATATTGATCGATCCTCCGCTGCTTCGCTCATCTGCTAAACCTCTAAGAACAAGACCTACACTGGTAGCATAGATTGGGCTTTTCACCTCATCTACCATACCTTTAGCCAAGTGCTCGTTTGGATACCCAATACGTGCATCTAGACCCGTAACAAACTCTGCAAGCTGAGCAATATGCTTCAACTGAGAACCACCGCCAGTAAGTACAATACCTCCTGCCAGTTTTTTCTCCATGCCACTCGCTTTTATTTCATAATAAACGAGTTCCATTATCTCTTCTATACGAGCTTGTATGATTTTGCTTAAGTTTTTGATAGAGATCTCTCGAGCCTCTCTGCCGCGAATACCGGGAATACTTACTATCTCATTTTCGCTGAGCTCATTGGCTAGAGCACTACCAAATTTTACCTTTAGCAACTCAGCGTGAGCCTTCATTACATTGCACCCTTCTTTTATATCCTCTGTTATGATATTTCCTCCATAAGGAATAATTGCTGTATGGCGAATAATGTTGTCATGAAAAATAGCTACATCTGTAGTACCACCACCTATGTCTACTAGTACTACACCAGCTTCTAATTCCTCTTTACTCAATACCGCTTCTGAAGAGGCCAATGGCTCAAGGGCAAGCTCAGATACTTTAAGACCTGATTTCTCTACGCATTTATAAATGTTTTTTGCGGCAGATATTTGACCGGTTATGATATGGAAGTTTCCTTCTACCTTCACTCCTGCCATACCCGCTGGATCTACTATACCCGGCTCATCATCTACCGTATAGTCTTGAGGCAATACGTGTATGATTCTGTCCCCTGGTTTTACGGCTAGCTTGAACATATCGTTCTCCAGCTTTTTCAAGTCTTCTTGGTTAATCTCTGCCTCACCATCGTTGCGTATGATCATACCACGATGCTGCAAACTATTGATATGAGCACCTGCGATACCAACCTGAACGCGTTTTATGTCCACATTACTTTTTTCAGACGCCTCTTTTACGGCTTCTTGTATAGCAGCTACAGTTTTATCAATATTAGAAACGACACCACGGGTCACTCCGCCATGAGATGCTACCTTACCCATACCGAGTATATCTACTTTACCGTACTCATTCGCACGACCTACGATAACGCAAACTTTGGTAGTACCTATATCTAGTCCTACAATGATTTTTTCTTGTGATTCTGCCATTTTAATTACAAACGAGTTGGTCTTTATATTTTAGGTTTATGGTTTTGTACTTGTCCCAGCCTAGGTGGTTTAGTCCTCCGGTATAAAAGTCAATAAGCTTCGAAAACTTCTTCTCTATGTTTTGCGTATCGCCCATTATTATGCGTTGGTTTTTTACTTTTGGGATGATAACAAGATCACCATTATTATTTACAAATATCTGTTCAGTTAAGGCTTCCATAAATGCATTTTCATGCACATAGGTGGATAGTGTGTACACTTTCTTAATCATGGCGTTTGTTAAACGGCCATTTGCGATGGGCACACGTGCGACATCTGTGCCACTCACCGGTATTTTGGTAAAATCTTTTGCCAGGTAGTATTGCTCGCCCGTACTGCGTACAATACGCACTACCGGCATACGCTGTTCTATCTGTAATTTGAGCTCACCTCGCAGATCAAAACTTACCTCGGCGTTGCGTACCGACGGCATACCCTCGAGCCGTTCCTCTATATCGGGTAAGCTCATGTTTTGCTGAGACCTCCCGGACAAACCTCCACTGTACCACTCGCTTATTTTATTTTTCACCAAGCGTTGGGTTACAAGTTGCTTCTCGTTTGGTGCGTCTATCTCTATAATCACCTTTGTACATATCTGATCCGCCTGATTGTTTTTGAGCATCACTAATAGAGAGATCAACAATAAGAGAGAAAGTAAGTACAATGACTTGCGTATGTATGATTTTGTCTTAGCCACCGTAGTATTCTTTTATAGGTTGTACTAGTCTGTCTATATCTCCTGCCCCCAGTGTAAGGAGCACTTCTATTTGTGTATTTTTTAGTTCGGCAAGCACATTGTCTTTGGGTACGCATTTGACACTGCCCAGCGTCATTTTAGACATAATAGCCTCGCTAGTGATGCCGTCTATTGGCACTTCTCTAGCCGGATATATTGGCACAAGTAGCAACTCATCTACTCGCGAAAGCTCATGAGCAAAATCTGCCATAAAATCCTGTGTGCGGCTAAAAAGGTGCGGTTGGAATACCGCCGTGATTTTTTTGGTAGGGTATAAATTTCTAACCGAAGATATGATTGCTTTCAACTCACTGGGATGGTGTGCATAGTCATCTATATACGTCACAACCTCGGATTGTACAACGTACTCAAACCGGCGTTTTATCCCCTTAAAATTAGCTAGACCATTGCGTACTGCTTCCAGAGAGACGCCTGCCTTGAGGGTCATAAGGGCTGCACCTACAGCATTTTCCAAGTTATGTTCTCCAGGAATATTTAGGTACAAATTCTCGATGGTATCATCTCCTTTATTATTGGCTATACTAAAGCGTGTCCCTTTTCCTGACTTGCTTTCTACTACTGCGTAATAATCTGCATGGCTACTGCTGGCAGAATAGCTTACGCCAGTGATATGTTGAGCGTATTCGCTAGCATAAAAACGGTGACTTGACTCTGCAATGCGTTTAGAAAAATCTACGTACGACTTTTCTAAATCTTCTTTTTTACCATAAATATCCAGGTGATCGGCATCTGTACTGGTGATAATAGCATAGTCTGGACTAAGGTGTAGAAATGAGCGATCAAACTCATCTGCCTCTGTGATACTCATGTGCTCTTCATGGTTTCCTTTTTGGTAAAAGTAGTTACTCCCAAGATTGGTACTTATGCCTCCTAGAAACGCCGAAAATTGCTTTTCTGAATACTGCAAAATGGTAGCTACAATGCTACTCGTAGTTGTTTTCCCATGCGTACCTGCTACACTTAGATTCACAGTCTGCTTGGTGACAATCCCCAGCACTTCTGCTCGCTTAGCAAGTGTATATCCTTCGTCTTTAAAATAATTGAAGAGAACATTCTCTTGTGGAATAGCTGGCGTATACACTACCATAGCTTCCGTTTTATGGTTTAGATACGCTACATCTACAGCCGCTACTTCATCTACAAAAGAGACCAAAATTCCTTCTTCTTGTAAGGTAGTAGTAAGTTGACTGGGTGTTTTATCATATCCGGCCACCACATATCCCTGTGCATGAAAGTAGCGAGCCAAGGCACTCATGCCTATGCCACCTATCCCAAGGAAATATATGTTCTTCTTATCTACCAAGGTCTTGTACTATCTCTCTGACTATACTTTCGGCTGCTTGTGGCAATCCCAGTTTTATTATTTCTGATTGTAGAGCAGCGATTTGCTCGTCATTTTGTATGAGCGATATGAGCATATCCCCCAATTTTTGAGTAGCCTCAGCATCTCTGCAAAGCAGTGCAGCGTTCTTATTTACCAAACTCATCGCATTTTTGGTTTGGTGATCTTCGCTCACAAAAGGTGAAGGCACAAAAATGGTAGC
>CAJXIQ010000058.1 GCA_913054375.1 uncultured Bacteroidota bacterium | reverse complement strand
CGTGTCGTTAAGACTATCAAACACATCTTTGATGGCAATGTTGCTAAATGGCGACCCAAGGTTCTCTGCAAGCTTCCTAGCGTCATCTACAGATCCTAAGCTGCTGTACTTGCTTGGCATGGTGATCGCTTTTACATTTTCTGCCCCAAGAGCCTCAGCTGCTATAGCGTGTACCACAGCACTGTCTATTCCTCCACTACTACCCAGTACTGCATTTTTAAAACCAACTTTGGCAAAATAATCTCTCACTCCCATGACTAGGGCATCGTGGATTAGGCCAATATCATAATCGTAGTAGTCCTGGTGATTGTCTTTGTAGATTTGATCACTATCCCACTTAATCACTTTAAAATCTTCTTCATAGAACGCGCACTCCTCTACTATTTCGCCCATTCTATTGATAAACATCGAACCACCATCAAAAAGTATGTCGGTATTCCCACCGACTTGATTCACGTAGAATAACGGCAATCCATACGTCTTTGCATTAAGCTGCATACGTGTACGACGTTTCTCTACATGGTTATAGCTATACGGCGATCCACTCAGGTTTATCATTACACTGGGTTTTTGGGTATAGAGCTCATCCATGGGTGTAACTTTATATAATTTTTCTTGGTCAAGGTTCCAAAGATCCTCGCAAATGGTCACTGCAATGCGTTCGCCTTTATAGTCCACACACTCAAAGGTTTCATTTGGCTGAAAGTAGCGGTCCTCATCAAATATATCATAGGTAGGAAGAAGTGTTTTGTCAATTCTTTGCACCAGTTTCTCCTCTGCATAAAAAAAAGCAGAATTATACAATTTCTTTCCTTTTTCTAACCCACTCCAAGCGGGACCTCCTACTAACGCAGCTATGCCTTTGGTTTCTTTGCGTATTTGGTCTAGTCCAGCTTCGCACCGCTCAATAAAACTAGGGTAATCCAATAAATCTTTTGGTGGATAGCCACAAATAGCCAACTCAGAAAACACAATAATATCTACTTGAGCGGCTTTAGCCTTAACAATAGCCTCTATTATTTTGGTTGTGTTACCTTCAATATCTCCTATGATATAGTTGAGTTGAGAGAGTGCAATATTCATATGTACTTGTTTTCGTGCCGTTAGAATAAAACTCCAACACTAATAGCGAAGTAGTTGTTTTTGGCATCTACTGTTTTATCTTTTACAAATACATCTGTAAACGTATTGGCATAGCGAACACCTGCTTGAAGTGACGTGCTCCCTGCCATTTTATATTCTATACCACCTCCTATTATCAAAGGCAAACGAAATAAGAATACCTTATCATCGAAACCGCTTACAGTAAACTCATCTCCTTCACCGTCATTCACCTTATAATCTGTAGGATCTGCATTGATAACTGCTTGTGAAAAATCACCAGAAATAGAGGTGCGAGCACTTAATGCAAACCCTGGTGAGAATCCAAAATTGCTCCAGTAGGTAACATTACCTATTTCATTGGTACGAAATTTCATACTGATTGGCAGTTCTAAATATTGAATAGTATACTCATAATTTAGCGACGCTAGTGTATCATCTGAGGCTAGTTTAGTGAATGCTTGAGGAGCATTCAAATTAAACTGACTCTTTACAGTGGAGAGTAATATCTCACCACTCAAACCATAGTTATCTTTAAAATAATAATCCCCCATAATACCATATGCAAACCCAAACTTTACTCCGTCATTCTCTAGCGTTTTATTCGTGCCTCCAAGCCAAGAAAAGTTCGCCTGCCCTTTTAGTCCAACTCTAAATTCCCCTTGTGCAAAAGATAGTTGGGTGAGTAACATACCTAAAGCTAACATTGCAACGTTTTTAATATTCATTTTTTTATTTTTACAGTTTTGCAAAGGTTATGGTTAAATTTCGAATAATTCTACACAATGTATTCATACTCGCAACAGTGCTTCTCATGAGCAGTTGTAAGGACAGTAAACATGTTAAAGACGTATCCAAAATAAACATTAAAATGACAATAATACACTTTGAGCAGGCATTATTTGCTTGCCGAAGTGTACCAGAAATTGCTCAATTGGCAGAAAAATTCCCAGACTTCTACGATGTATATACCAATGATCTAGTCGCAGCTAATGTAAAAAGACCAGGAAGTTCTTCTCAAGACATTGCAGTTGAGCTCTACAAGTACATTTCTCACCCAGATATGGACTCTCTTTACACTATTACACAAGCCAAGTATGACAACTTTGAGCCGTACGCAAATGACCTAAAGACCGCGAGCAAATACATCCACTATTATTTTCCGGAAGACCACATAGAGCAGGTTACCACATTTATAAGTACCTTTCAATACGGTGCTATTTACAACCAAGTAAACCAGTCTTTTGGTGTTGGACTCGATATGTATCTCGGCAGGAATTTCGAAGTTTACGGAATGCTAAGCCCACAGAATTTCCCCACATACCGTGTCAAAAAATTTGAACCTTACCGAATAGTACCCAATTGTATTCAAACCTACGCAGACTATAAAGTGCCAAAGTATACTTCCAATAAGTTTATAGAAGAAGCCGTTGCTGAGGGTAAAAGACTTTACCTCTTAGACCTATTGATGCCAGAACACCATGATTCACTCAAGATAAATTATCTCGCAGGACAAATAGAATATTGCAAAGCTCAAGAGAAAAATATGTGGACCTATCTTATTGAGGAAGAAGTACTTTTTAGCTCAGATAAAAATAACTACCAGCGTAATTATTTCAATGAAGGGCCGTTTACTGCGCCGTTTGGCAATGATAGTCCCCCACGCACGGGTGCTTGGATCGGTTGGCAGATAGTACGCAAGTATATGAATGCTAATCCTGAAGTGACTATACATGACCTAATGAAGGACGAAGACCATCAGGCGATTTTCCAGCGGAGTGGTTACAGACCTTAGGTGATTAAACGTAGCAAATTGCAGATAAATAGCACCGTAATATTCTGCCAAGCATCCTGCTTCTTGAATTACTTACAAAACATCTTCCTTACTTAAAACAAATACTCTCCATTCTCGGTGATACTGTAAGTAGGTAGATTTTTATTCGCATCAAATAAGTCATATCCTTCTTTCAATTGACCCCAAAAATCGTGGAGTTTGGGATCGCTAAACTGTTTCTTGAGAAGGGAATAATTTTCATCTGTAAGCCGTGCAGGAAAAATTTGAACGGGAATATCTTCCAATCCTCCATTGGCTGCTTCTACACAAAATACATAGAGCTCTTTTATCCACTTATCGGTTATGGGAATACAGCCTATGGTGTTGCAGCCGCCATGAATAAAAATCATACCACCGGGAGTAGATTTATCTGCAAAAACAGAATCACTCGCATTGGGATAATTAATTTTGAGTGAAAGAAAATAGGTGCTTTTAGGATTGAACTTGCTCAATATATAATAGCCCTCCGGAATTTGCTTATCTCCTTCTTTTCGCTTGGGCCCTAGCTCACCAACATTACTACAAAATTTGTAGGTGGTAATGAGCTTATAGATGGAGTCATTTTTATTTTTGGCCCATACTTCTAGATCTTCCTCAAACTTGAAAGCACGCAATAAGATATCGCACTGAAAATGATCTACGTCTTTAGCCTTCAGTTTAGCAAATGCTTCCTCACCTTGATCTCTGTATGCCTGAAAAACTGTATAATGCTCCAGTTGGCTGTCTTTAAACGTAGGATCTTCCAGTGTAAACGACATATAAATGGGTATAGCTAATAAAAGTAATAAAATTCGCATTTCGCTTTGCACAAAAGTGGTGCTTTATTTTGTTTTAGCCCATTTAAAATCATAACTCTCCCCACCTAAAATGAGCTGAATAATATAGGTGCCGGGAGGCAAATCATTTTTAGCAATAGTAAGATCTTTATCAAAAGGTGCAGCATACATCTCTTGTCCCAATATACCGAAAACGTAAATATGAGCTAATTTTCTAGTTTTGAGTGAAATACGGAGAAAAGAAGACGTCTGATGCACATCAAACTTCTTGGCTTGTAGCTTCTCAAGAGATGTTGTAGGAGCAATATTGAGGTAGTAGAGGTTATTTCCAATAGTATTTAACTCATCGGAAATAAAAATATCCGTGCTTTTAGTGCCAAAAGAAACCGCTTCTTTTTGAGAGAAACCCACGTCATAGCTTTGCCAGGTCATTTCTGATAGCGATTTAGAGCCAAAACCTACGCCCAAATGCACCATATTGCTGCTGAGCAATAGTAGACTATCGCCACGCAGATCCGCTGCAGTAATCCAACCCAATCGTTTATCTGCTGCCATAAACTGAATACTATCCCGCAACTTAGCTACGTAGCTACCAGGATTGTCTGGCAAGACATACATATAGCTCCACCCATCATAAGGGTCTGTTCGGTTCTTGGTAAAAAGATACAGACTGTCTTGGTGCCAGATCATTGCCTCACAGTCAAAATTTAGCTCACTGTCCGTAGGCGGAAAACTGGTCTGATTCTCGTAGGAAAAGGCAATGGTTTCCACAGCAATTTGATTGGGAAAGATGGATTCTGGATTTGGAGATTTATAAATACGTAAATTGCTCCTCTCATTATCATTGTTGCCAAAATCACCAATATACAGATTGTTCAACTTGTCTGTAGTGAGATCCTCCCAATCTTTGTTGGATGCATTCACAATACCAAGGGCCGTATAACCATTTTGCGTGGTATCAAAACGAAAGAGTTTGGGTCCATTTCCACCGTCATTTACAAGGTAGACAACACCATTTCCATAATAGGCCATCCCCGAGTTCTCTCTCAGTTCATTATCAAAAGTGGTAACAAGTCTTATTGTTTGAGCAAGAGCACTTTGTAGAAAGCCGATAACAATTAGCAGATATAATACAACACGATTCATTCCAAAATTCAATAATACTTATTTTTGCACGATATTGAGCAGCGGAACATTATACATAGTACCCACACCTATAGGCAACCTGGGTGACATCACCTACCGAGCAGTAGAAATACTCGGCAGCGTAGATGCTATATTGGCAGAGGATACTCGCCAAACAAAGAAACTATTGGACCACTATGGAGTAGAAAAAAAACTCATACCCTATCACCAACACAATGAACATAGAAACCTCAGCACGGTCATAGACAAACTACAGGCTGGAGAAACATTTGCTGTATGCACAGATGCGGGTATGCCGGGTATATCAGACCCGGGCTTTTTGCTCATTCGTGAAGCGGTGAAAGAAGGCCTAAATGTAGTAACGCTGCCCGGTGCCGTAGCCGCGATAGTAGCTTTGGTCAATAGCGGATTGCCATGCGACACCTTTGTGTACGAAGGATTCTTACCTCATAAAAAGGGAAAACAAACCAAAATACGCAGTCTAGCAGATGAGAAACGGACTACTATATTTTATGAGAGTCCGCATCGGATTATAAAAACACTTGTCATGATACAAGAACTACTGGGCGAAGATCGTGGTATAGTAATAGGCCGTGAGCTTACCAAGAAATTTGAAGAATACGTACGTGGAACAGTAACTGAGGTTTTGGCACATTTCGAGATAAATGCACCCAAAGGAGAGTTTGTTCTATTGATAGCTGGGAATGAGAAATAAAAAACTAAAACTATCCTTACTTACTGTATTGCCCGCCATCCTTTTTTGGCTCGCATGGCCTCCTAGAGATTTGTTTTTCATGAGCTTTGTGGCATTTGTACCTCTTTTTATGCTAGAGAAAGAGACGAAAGGTATCAAGTATGGAGCGTGGCTAATTTACCTATCACTGCTGCTCTGGAATGCAGCAATTTCATGGTGGGTATGGAATGCCGAGGCTACGAGTAGTGTCGTGATGATGACTGCCAATGCAGCACTTATGTATTTACCTTGGCTGGGCTACAGAAAAGCAAAAAAGACACTCTCCCAAAGCAGAGCATTTTTAGTTTTCATATCACTATGGCTTGCTTACGAATACCTTCATCTTAATTGGCAAATAACCTGGCCCTGGTTTACGCTAGGCAATATTTTCGCAAAGCATAATGAAGTAGTACAGTGGTACGAAATTACTGGTACAATGGGAGGAAGCCTATGGGTTCTTATGGCTAATACTCTTATATATAGCACGTTAAACCAAGACTTAAAAGGAGGTAAATGGATAAAACCGGCATTGGTAATTATCATTCCGATGGTGATTTCGATACCATTTTATTTCATGGCATATGAAGATGCTACCATTGATCCTAACAGCGAGCATGAAACGCTTCTCGTACAGCCCAATGTAGATCCATATCTTAAGTTTGACGAAAGTACCAAGATGAGCAATTTGAAAAAAATGCTCGCCATGACAGAGAAAAAAGTTACACCCAACACCCAGTTTGTTATACTGCCTGAAACAGCTGTAGTAGAATACATAGACGAGGATCACCCTTTTCAGTACGAGAGCATCCAAATATTAGGCAAATTTGTAAAGGATCATCCGCAAATACACCTGGTAACCGGCATTTCTACGTATAACTTCTACGACAAAGGAGAAGCGATAGCGGAGTCTGCTCGCAAGACAGAGTCTGGGCTTTACTATGAGAGTTACAATACCGCGCTAATGATAAATGGCAAAGGTGAAATTGAGACATACCACAAGAGTAAACTCGTACCGGGAGCAGAAAAAATGCCCTATCCCTTTCTCTTTAGTTTCTTAGAATATTTTGCGCTCGATTTTGGCGGTATTACAGGCAGTTTAGGCACAGATCCCTTCCCTACCGTTTTCGGGGCAGAAGACAAACCAGACCTTGCGCCATTAATCTGCTATGAGAGCGTATTCCCCGGACACGTAGCACAGTTTACACGCCAAGGTGCTGAGATACTCTTGGTGATAACCAACGACGGTTGGTGGAAAGATACAGACGGCTACAAGCAGCACATGTACTATGGCTGCTTGCGTGCTATAGAAAACAGAAGAGAAGTATTGCGCAGTGCCAATACCGGCATCACATGCCGTATAAACGCACTTGGTCAAGTACAAGAACGAACGGAGTGGTGGGAACCAACGGTACTCAAAGTAAACGCACTTCAACATACAAAGCTCACATTTTACAGCCAATACGGCGACTATATCGGGAGACTAGCTAGTTTTATAGGGGTGTTTTTCGCCTTGGGTATGTTTGTAAAGGGGCGCAGTAAGATTGGGAACATATAATTATTTGTACTTTTGGCAATGAAATTAGTAGTGATCTAAAAGGTGCCATACAGAATAAAAAATATGGGGTTGACACCCTACTCAGATGCACTTGCTATTCAGCAAGAGGTACATCACAGCATATTAGACGGAGAAGAAGATACACTCCTATTCTGTGAGCATCCACACGTATATACCTTTGGTAAAAGTGCAAACAAAAACAACCTACTGATCTCTCCAGATTTTTTGCAACACATAAACGCAGAAGTACACAAGATAGACCGTGGAGGAGATATCACGTATCACGGACCAGGTCAATTGGTAGGTTACCCAATCATGCACCTACGCAAGCACGCAATGGGTGTAAAAAAGTACGTAGATACACTAGAGTTAAGCATTATTAAAGCACTTGCTTCATTCAATATTGAGGCATATCAACTAGATGGTCTTACGGGTATTTGGGTAGGAAAAAAAACTGAAACCAAACGCAAAATAGGTGCTATAGGTATACGAGTACGTAACGGAGTCAGTATGCACGGTTTTGCCCTCAATGTGACCACAGACCTCTCCTATTTTGAGCATATTGTACCGTGTGGTATCAATAACAAGGCAGTCACCTCAATATACCAAGAAATTGGTAAAGGAACAGTTGCTGAGTTTATGACTGCGTTTCATGAGAGTTTCGCTATTGAGTGGCAAAAAGCGCTAACTTTATAATCCTATTATGTACTTAATCAGAAAAATACTCTTGTGGACTATTGGGCTAACAATCACAGGTATTGTGCTTTTTATTCTTTTTATTTTTTATGGTAATTTTAGTGGAGGTGAACGGGTAGGCAAGATTATAAAAATAAGCAACAAAGGATACATATTCAAAACGTGGGAAGGCCAACTTAACACAGGTGAAATACAACATGGTATATGGGAATTCTCCGTAAAACCCTCTGACAAAGAAATAGTAGAAAACCTTAGCGCCGCGATGAAATCAGGCTATCGAGTATCGCTCCATTACAATGAAAAATATGTTTCGGTTCCTTTCTTAGGCGACACCAAAAATTTTATCACTGAGGTAGAGGTGCTAGAGGATTAAATTAACAACGATAAAGACACACCTCAAAAGTGTGCTCCTACAATTCCCAATCTACTTTTTCATCTAAAAAAGCATTCGTCTTACTAAAAGGCTTACTGCCAAAGAAGCCTGCTTTCCCTCCGGCATACACTTCTGCTGCGGGATGTGGTGCTGCCAGTACCAAGTGTTTTGATTCGTCTATCAGAGGCCTTTTCTTTTGAGCATATGCTCCCCAGAGTATAAAGACCGTTTTGTCTTTTTCTTCAGAAATATATCTTATGGCTTCATCTGTAAAGTTTTCCCATCCTTTACCACTATGAGCAGCAGGAGACTTTTGTTCTACAGTGAGTATGGTATTGAGCAAAAACACTCCATTTTGGGCCCATTGAGTTAACTCTCCGTACTGCGGTATCGCTATACCAATATCTGCGTGTAATTCTTTAAAAATATTGCGAAGTGAGGGAGGTATTCTATGCCCGTCACTTACGGAGAAACAAAGCCCGTGCGCTTGCCCTTCTCCGTGGTATGGATCTTGACCTAGGATCACTACTTTTATCTCATCCAAAGGAGTAAGTTCAAAAGCATTGAAAATCTCCTCTTGTGGTGGATAGACTACAGCTCCTTGTCGTTTTCGCTTATCTAAAAATGCATGCAGGTCTTTGTAGTACGGCTGATGGGTTTGGGAATCTAGAAAGGGTTGCCAGGAAGACGTCATCACTTTGATCCTCGCAACTTTATCTCCGTATTATACGGGCTATTGGGCACTACATACTTTTTATACATCCACACCGCAGACCCTACAAATAGAGCTACAAATAGAAAGAGGATTAGCAATTTTGCGTACTTGTTTTTCATTAAACACCACTATAAAAAAGAGTGAATAGTACGTAAACACCATTCACTCTTTACTGTTCACTTTTTATTCGATTATTCTCCCGGTTTTACAAAAGCGTACTCCTCAGCAAAACGAAGCATCTGCTCTACGTAGCCTTCTTCTTCTACCTTTAAGTCTGTAAAATTACCCTCTGCATCCATCACCGGCACTAGTTTAGGCTGAACAAATCCACTATACGGAGCAAGATTTAAGCTCTCATATCGTGCCACCACCTCTCTGTGAAGAGCAGCGTCTACTTTAACGCCATACCCTTCCACAAGTGCCTCTGCTGCTTCATAATCACCCTCAGACTTGATACGTTGTATTTCTTTCAATAACGCACCAAAAATCACGCGTAGTTTAGCGTAATCATTTACAACAAAATACGTCTTACCATCTACTATTTTTTTCTCCACCACATTGTCTGCAAGACCTTTTTCGTATGCCCAACTCGCATTCAGCTGGCGGTTGCGCATGTGGTCTTCTTCTATGTTTTCACCTTCATCTAGTCTGCGTAGTTGCAACATCATACCGTTCGCTATATAGCTATCAAACTCTGCCATACCTACTTCTAGACTCGGAATAAGACCAAGATCTACCAGCTTTTGATCGTAGATATAGTAGAGAGCTACCAAGTCAGCACGAGCTTCTTCTAGCGTATTACTGTAGTTTTTAAGTGTTTCTTTTGGGGTACCTATTCCTGGGTTTATTTTACCCGATGCGTGACCTATTACTTCGTGCATAGCCGTATGCATTTTACCACTTAACTTACCGTGTTCTTTAATACGTGCACGAGTAGCTTCATCCATATAAAATTCATTGAGCGAGCTGCTTCCGCCGGCAGCAGCATAAGCCGCTACTATGTTTCCTAGACTTACAGACTTGCTACCTATAGTACTGCGTATCCAGTTGCTATTGGGTAGGTTTATTCCTATAGGGGTAGCCGGAGCAGCATCTCCTGCCTCCATTACGGCATCTATTACTCTGTAACTTACACCAACTACCTTTTCTTTTTTATGCTCATCCATTATTGAGCTATTATCTTCAAAATACTGAGCATTTTCACTCAATACTGCCATACGCTTACTTGCAGCTTTGTCATTTACTTGTATCACGCCTTCAAAAGCACCTTTGGTACCAATAGCATCTCCGTATACTTCTATAAAACCAAGAATGAAATCTATCTCGCCTTCGGTACTGTTTACCCAATTGATGTTGGTTGCATCCCATTGACTAAGGTCGCCTGTAGTAAAGTACTCTGCTACATACCTATATGCTTGGCTTGCCCCTCGTTTTCAGCTACTTCTTCTGCTTTCTTTAGCCAGTAGATCATTTTATCCATAGCTCCACCGTATAAACCTCCACTTTTAATCGTAAGGTCTACAAGATCGTCGTCTTGCTTTACAAGCCGTGAGTTTAGTCCATTCTCTATTGGTTTGGCCTCTCCTGTAGTACCCATGGCAGCGTAATGTGCCACGGCTTCAGCTTCTGTCACGCCCTCACCGTAATGGTTATTTGCACTCAAAGCTACTTTATCTACTCCCTTATCTTTCACCACTTTTTTAGCATCTACAGATGGGTCAAACATCGCTGGAGTAAGCTTAGCTATCATATCTTCTAGCGTCTCACCTTCCAAGGTAGGCCAATTAGCCTCTTCGCTATTTTTTACTAGCTCCGCAAAGTATTCTTTGCTAAAGTCTGGCAAGAATTTCTTCTCTGCATAATGGTGGTGTATACCATTGGCAAACCAAACTCTCTTCAGGTATATCTCAAAATTATTCCAATCTTCGGTAGACTTGTCTCCACTATATGTATTGTAAATATGCTCCAGTGTACGCTTAATTTGAATATTGTGTTTGTAGTTCTGAGCATACGTAATTTCTCTACCACTCAGTGCAGCCTGACTTAGATAATATACCAGTTCTTTTTGCTTCGCCGTAAGATCATTGATACTACTCGCATCGTAGCTCAATATTTTAAGGTCGGCAAAACGATTTGGATCGTTTTCTTCTGTTACTGTACTCGCCTCTTTTGGGGCGTCATTACAAGCTACGAATGCAGCAGCTAGGATAAATAATAAAAAATACTTTTTCATGTGTTTTAATCTTGAGTGGCGAAGGTATAGAAAATGAAAGAAATGAAATCACACATCTTGGCAATACAATTTGATTCCTAGAAAATAAATTATAAGATGATAGCCTATCATCTCATTAAAAACAATACCGAGTAAACTTGCGAAATCTACTGAAATTTAG
>CAJXIQ010000057.1 GCA_913054375.1 uncultured Bacteroidota bacterium | reverse complement strand
AATATTGCGAAGAGCAGTGAGATATGGGTACAGTTTTTTGGGTTTAGAGAGGCCATTTCTTACTGATTTAGTGCCCGGTTTTGTGGCTACGTTTAACGATGTATTTGCGGGGATAGATGTACAGGGTTCTTTTGTAAAAAAGGTAGTAGAGCAGGAAGAGAAGTCTTTTCTAAATACTCTAAATAAAGGCTTAAAGCTTTTTGATGAGTTCTCTAGTAACGGTACGAAGAATGTAAGTGGCACAGACGCGTTTGAATTGTATGATACCTTTGGGTTTCCTGTAGACTTGACGCAACTGCTAGCCAAAGAAAAAGCAATAGAAGTGGACCTAGTGGGTTTCAAAGCGGCTTTGCAGCAGCAGAAAGATCGTAGTAGGGCAGATGCCAAAAAAGAGTCGGGTGATTGGATAGTCGTAACTGAAGACGAAAAAGAAGAATTTGTGGGATATGATTACACAGAAACAACCGTAAAAATTACCCGCTACAGAGAAGTAGAGACTAAAGGAAAGAGACAATTCCATTTTGTGTTTAATCTCACGCCATTTTATGCAGAAAGCGGTGGACAAGTAGGAGATAAAGGGGTGATTATTGGTAGTAAGGATGAAGATAAAATTGGCATCATCGATACACAGAAAGAAAACCAACTCATTGTGCATGTCGCAGACAAGTTACCTAGTAATTTGCACCAAACTTTTGTGGCTAAAGTAAATGCTGAAAAAAGAAGAGCGACAACGCTCAATCACAGTGCTACACACTTGCTACAAGCGGCTCTCAGAGAGGTGCTTGGAGAGCATGTAGCTCAGAAAGGTTCCTTGGTGAATGAGAAGCATTTACGTTTTGATTTTTCTCATTTTCAGAAAGTAGAGAAAGCAGAAATAGAGCAAATAGAAAACATCGTAAATGCCAAAATACGGGAAGCTGTTGCACTAGAGGAAGCACGCAACGTGCCATTTGACGAGGCAGTAGGCAAAGGGGCTATGGCTCTATTTGGCGAGAAATACGGAGATACTGTTCGTGTTATTGCGTTTGACAAAGATTACTCCGTAGAGCTTTGTGGCGGTACACATGTCAAAAACACAGCACATATTGGCAGTATCAAAATAGTACATGAAGGTGCGGTAGCTGCAGGTGTTCGTAGGATAGAGGCCATTACGGGCAACAAGGTAGATGTATTCATCAAAGATCGGATGAATCTTTTGGAACAACTGGGAACTGAGCTGGGTAATCCGCAAGATCTTTTAAAGGCGTTGCAATCCATACAACGAGAAAATACAGCAGTAAAAGAGAGACTCTCTGCCTTTGAAAGCCAGAAGCTGGGGTCTCTCAAAGAGAAGCTTAAAGTAGAAGCAGTTGAAGTAAATGGAGTTACGTCTATTGTAGATATTATAACGGTTAGCAATGCAGCACAAGCCAAAGATTTGTGTTTCCAATTTAAAGAAGAAATTGAAAGTCTATTTTGCGTTCTATTAGCAGATATAGATGGTAAGCCGAGCATAAGCATTATGATTAGTGATAATCTAATAAATGAGAAAGGCTGGAATGCAGGCCAGCTAATACGGGAGTGGGCCAGAGAGGTGAAAGGTGGTGGCGGAGGTCAACCATTCTTTGCTCAGGCTGGGGGAGCAGACTCCAGTGGGCTATCAAAAGTGAAAGAATTAGCCACTACATTTGTGAGCGCATAGAAATGTTAAAAAACGACAAATACGAAGTAGTCATTGGACTAGAAATACACGCTCAGCTCAATACCGAGTCTAAGGCATTTTGTGCAGATGAAGTTGCCTTTGGTGAAGCACCCAACACCTTGGTGAGTCCTATTAGCCTAGGTCATCCAGGTACGTTACCTGTACACAATAGAGAAGCAGTGAATATGGCAATTATGCTAGGTTTAGCTTGCGGTTGTGATATCCGAGAGTACAATACTTACGATCGAAAAAATTACTTCTATGCAGATTTGCCAAAGGGATATCAAATTACGCAGATGGATACCCCTATTTGCAATAACGGTAAGATAGAAATCACGCTGCCCGACGGGACATCTAAAGATATAAACCTGACCAGAATCCATATGGAGGAAGATACGGGTAAGGGTCTTCATGACCTGGATATTGTGAACACTCTAATGGACTATAACCGCGCTGGAACTCCGCTAGTAGAGATCGTAACGGAGCCAGATTTTAGAAGTGGAGATGAAGCATATGCTTTCCTGTCTGAAGTAAGAAAATTGGTGCGATATCTCGGGGTGTGCAATGGAAACATGGAGGAAGGTAGCCTCAGATGCGATGCCAATGTATCTATAAGACCGCTAGGGAGAGAAGCGTTTGGTGTAAAAGTAGAGGTGAAGAATATGAACTCTATGTCCAACGTGAAAAAAGCCATAGAGCACGAATTTGAACGTCAGTGTCAAATGGCGGATAATGCTGAGGAGATATTCTCTGAAACAAGAAGTTTTGATGCGATGAAGGGTACTACTTTTAGTATGCGTAGTAAGGAAGATGCAAACGATTACCGTTTCTTCCCAGAACCGGATTTGCCACCGCTTGTAGTTACCCAAGAGTGGATAGCAGAGATGCGCAAGCGAATGCCTGCTTTGCCCAAAGAGCTTTTTCAGAGGTTTACAAATGAGCTTATGTTAAATGACTACGATGCGGGTATATTGACAGAGAGCAAGGAGGTGGCAGACTACTTCATTGCGGTGTGTGAAGAAACAACCAACTACAAAGCCGCAGCCAACTGGGTGATGGGCGCAGTGAAAAGTTGGGTAAATAGCCATGCTACACATATAGAACGCTTCCCGTTAAGTCCTGCAACTATTGCAGACATTATAGCGTCTATAGATAAGGGTACTATTAACTTTAGTGTTGCAGAGCAGACGGTTTTCCCGTTATTGCTAGAAAGTCCAAGTCGTGAAGTAATTGAGCTAATACAAGAGCATAATCTGGCACTAATGGATGATGACACGGTATTGCAATCATGGATAGATGAGGTCTTGGAGGAGTTCCCTGATAAAGTAGCGGCCTTTAAGGCAGGAAAGACAAACTTAATTGGTCTGTTCATAGGGCAGGTAAAAAAGAAGAGTGGAGGAAAGGCTGACCCAAAGAAAACAAGTCAGTTACTTGCTAGCGCATTGAAGAGTAAATAAAAAACGGTATAGTCCTTGTACTGTACACTACAGAAATAACAATGAGAGAAATGAATATGAAGAGTTTACTACTGTCTTTAACTATAATACTGAGTGCATCAGCTTGCGTTAATGCTAGGGACAATGCAGTATCGGATACTGGTTTTACTTTAAAAATAACTACTAATTTGCCGGATGAATCTCTGGTGATATTGAGTAGAATTACGGACACTAAGCTGGATATAAAAGATAGTGCTTATGTAAAAAAAGGAGCCTTGAATTTTGCTGGCGATGCAGCAGAAGAAAGCTCATTATACTATATCACTTTTGGTAGTCCTCAGCCTCCAGGAATACCACTAATACTCGAAAGTGGTGCAAACGTAAAAATGAGTATTACCAAAGCAGCACCATATGAGGTTACTATGGAGGGTGGTTTGTACAATGTAGAAATGCTCAAGCTTTACAAAACGTATACACAGTTTGAGGCAACTATGGCAAAATTCAATGCGGAGATAGCGGGTTTAGATCCTACTACTGTAACGCCGGAACTTCGTACGCGGACAAATCAACGCTATGAAGCGCTAGTGAAAAAACGTTCCAAAAATATTGAAGATTTCATTCGAAGTGAAAAAGCTACACCCGCTACTTATTTTGCTGTTAAGTATCTCTTTAGTAAGCCGGATCCTAAACTTATGTTACTCGCCAGTGAAAAAATGGGTAAGACCATGCCCGCATCGAGTTATACCAAAAACCTACAAACGTTAGTAAAGCAGCTTGGGCCAACCACTTTAGGGGCATTGGCTCCAGACATTAACCTAAAAACACCAGAAGGAGATCTGCTTGCTTTATCATCGCTCAGAGGTAAAGTGGTCCTTATAGATTTTTGGGCAAGTTGGTGTGGGCCTTGTCGGAGAGAAAATCCTGCAGTAAAAGCGATTTATGAAAAGTATAAAGAACGAGGGTTTGAGATATACGGAGTGTCTCTGGATAATAGCGCACCCAAATGGAAATCAGCAATAGCCAAAGATGGCCTAACGTGGAAACACGTAAGCGACCTAGGCGGATGGAAATCCAGTGCAGCACAATTGTATGGAGTACGCAGTATTCCTGCTACATTTTTGTTGGATAAAGAAGGCCGTATCTATAAATCAGGTTTTCGCAGTCACGAACTAGAAGCGCTACTGCAACAATTATTAGACTAAGTAACGAAAGATAATGCTGTCTTCGAAAATAATATTCTCTTAACTTTGGGGTAATGTTGTAGTGGTTTTATGGTGGGACCATTGTACGTACAATTATGGCAAAAAAGATACTCATAGTAGATGACGAACCAGACATATTAGAACTGGTGAAATACAACCTCGAAAAAGAAGGGTACAAGTGCTACACGGCAAATAATGGACAAGATGCAGTAATAAAGGCTAAAGACAAGCAACCAGATCTCATACTCCTAGATATAATGATGCCGGTAATGGATGGCATAGAGGCGTGCCGTCAGATACGCAAAGACCCCCATTTGAAAGATATTTATATTGCTTTTTTGACAGCACGTGGCGAGGAATACTCTGAGCTTGCGGGATTTGATGTTGGGGCAGACGACTATATCAAGAAACCGATAAAACCCCGCGTATTGACCAGCAGAGTAAAAGCGTTGCTCAAACGAAAAAAAGAGAACATACTATCCGATACGCTCTCTGTTGGCGATATCACAATAAACCGCAACACGTTTGATGTAAGCTTACGGGGAGAGAAATTAGTACTCCCTAAGAAAGAGTTTGAGCTCCTTTACTTGCTAGCAAGTAAGCCAGGCCAAGTGTATACACGAGATAAGATTCTGAACAAAGTATGGGGGTATGATGTAGATGTAGTCGATAGAACGATTGACGTGCACATACGTAAGATTCGCGAAAAAATAGGGGACTATCGCATCAAGACAATCAAGGGAGTAGGTTATAAATTTGTAGAGTGAAAAAGAACGCCAATCCTCGTTCCATTGCATTTATTGCGGGTTTGCTAGCGGCGACCATATCTACGGCTATTATCGCCATAGGAAGTGCAGATATTTTTGTTGCTTTGGTCAATTTTGTGGTTGTGTTGTGCGTGTGTTTTTTGGTGTTCAATTATCTCTTGCAAGCATTCATTTACAACAAGATAAAACTCATATACAAGAGCATTTATCGTTTTAAGACACACGATGAAAATGAGCTGCGTGCTTTAGATAAGTACAACAACGACCCAATAGAAACGGTAAGCAATGAAGTGCTAGACTGGATGTTGAAGAATCGCAAGGAAGTAGATCAACTCAAAGAGCAAGAAAACTACCGACATGAGTTTCTGGGCAATGTAAGCCACGAGCTGAAAACGCCCATTCAAAGTATACAAGGCTATATACATACGCTGCTTGATGGAGCTTTGGAAGACAAGAAGGTAAATCACCTCTTCTTAACAAAAGCGAGCAATAGTACAGAGAGACTCATAGAGTTGGTAGATGAGCTCACCAGCATAAGTAGGCTAGAAGGAGATAAGCCGCCGCTTGACATCGAGCTGTTTGATGTGGTGAAACTGGCAGACGAGGTCATAGAAATGCTAGAGAATCAAGCGAAGGAAAAGAAAATAGCTGTCCGTTTTAAAAAGAAAAATACCAAAGTATTGCTGGTAGAAGGTGACAAAGCTAAGGTGAGACAAGTGCTGATTAACCTTGTTGTGAATGCCATAAAATATGGTAAGAATGAGGGGCAAGTTCTCATTGGATTTTACGATATGGACAAGAGTATCCTCACCGAGATATCAGATAATGGAGAGGGTATAGCAGAGGAGCACTTGCCCCGCTTATTTGAGCGATTTTACCGTACAGACAAAGGAAGAAGCCGTGACCAAGGGGGCAGTGGCTTGGGACTAGCGATTGTAAAACACATCATAGAAGCGCACAAACAAACGATCAATGTGCGAAGCACCATTGGTATAGGCAGTACGTTTGGTTTCACCTTGAAGAAGGGTTAGAGTGTTGCGTGAGCTTCTTCAAGGTTCCAGAATATCCCAAAGGGTTGTATGGATCAAACACATGATGTACTTTATTCCTTTATCAGCTAATTAGTTCTATTTCTGCATTTAAACTCATCCAATTCGTTTCTCTTGTTTGAAGCACAACATTTGGATATCTGTATATGGCGCATATCTACCCTTTGGGTCTACTCCTTCAAATGCCTTTCTGGTGTTGCGTTGCTTAGCGTTTGTTGTTCTTCAGGATATACTGGTAGGTCTGCAATTGAGATTCAGCATACGCCCGCATACTATCTACCTTGGCTTTCTTCGCCGCCGCATAGTTTGTTAAATCTTCTACCTAATACCGATAGAGTCCTGAGCTACCATCTTCTTTTTGTATGAGAAACCAGTCGTGATCTAAAACGCCATATTTATCATCTCCATTGAAATACATATACGGTCTATTCACAGTATCGCGAAGGTTGGTACCTAAGGTTTTGTTTTCAAAGGGGAGGTTTAAATAGTCCATAATTGTTGGGAATACATCCAATTGGCCAGTGACTTCTGGGTTTACTTGAGCGGGTATCTCACCATTGGGAGCAAAAAATAGTAGCGGTACGTGATTGAAACTAAGCGGCATATCATATACTGTATGCATGACCGCACCGTGGTCTGCTACCAATACAAAAAGAGTACTATCGTACCACGGTTGCTCTTTTGATTGCTCAAAAAAGGTACGTAAGCTCCAATCAGCGTACTCCACGATTTGTTGTTTTTTATCCTTGCTTTTAGCATTGAAATAGGGAGGAATATAATAGGGTCCGTGATCGCTAGCCGTCATAACAACAGCAGTAAAGGGTGTGTTGGTAGATGCTATTTGGGTGAGTTTAGGTACTGCTGTGCGAAACATATAGTCATCTGGTACGCCAAGTGTACTTTTTATTTCTTCGCTGGGGTAGTCGTCTGCAGCTATTATTTCATCACATTTATTGGCGGTAAGAAATCCTTCTACATTATCAAACTGACCGTCGTGCGTACAGAAATAGATGGTGTGATGTCCCTGTTTCTTTGTGTTTTCAAAAAGGCCATCATATTCAGCTATAACCGCTCCTTTCATGGGGTGCTTTCTATAGATAGCTGGCAGAGAAAAAAGGCTACTAAAAATGCCATTAAATGTATGTATACCAGCGGAATATGCATTTGGGTAATAGGCAGATTTATGCGACAGGCTATCTAAAAAAGGGGTCAGGTTGTGGGGGTTACCATGCCGAGTCATTTTGTTAGCACTCATACTCTCCATAAGTATGACTACTACGTTTTTCAGGTTATGTTGCGTCGGAGATATGCCCTGTATCCTAGATATAGACATAGTATCTTTATTCTCAATGGCCAAAAAATGCTGAGTCATAGATAAAGCCAACGAGTCGCTCATAAAATGGATTCCTTGGTTTTCTTTTTTCTTACTCAACAGATAACTTTTTAAAAAAGTAAAGTTTGGATTCAGACCGAGCTGATTTAAAAAGGCACTTTGGCTAAAATAGGCTGTCCCAACGCGTATGGGAGATTTGTGTGCCAATCGTCCACGCATACCGGCTACCAGCAAGAGAACCCCTACGACTGTAAATGCTATATTGGCAATACGCCGCGTAGGGCGATTTGTAGTATCAAAAATACGTAGAACTATACGTGTAAAACTCCATGTAAGGAGTATTGCGGGCAGAAGTATAAGCCAATACTTAGGCTCTTGTACAATCATCCCCAACACAAACATAGGACTGTCCATCCATTCCAAAGCTGTGATGGATAGTCGGGAAAAAAAATGGTTGAAATAGGGGATATCTGCTGCAGAAATTCCGAAGGCAATACTACACAGCAGAATGATAAGAAAACGGACAGTGCCTTCTAGTTTGAGGTTGGCTTTGGGTAAAAAGAGACCAACACTCAATAGCAGAAAAGGCAAGGCTAGTATATAACATAGGATAACCGTATCAAATCGAATGCCCATCAAGAATGCTTGAAAAATAGTTGCTATATCATAAGTATCTCCGAGTCGGTGCCATTCACTGACAAGAAGAATGAGTCGAAATAGTGTAAAGATTCCTAGTCCTAGGAAATAGGTTCTAATAATTTTGGATAGTGATGCTGGTAGGTGTGACTGCATACGTGCTCTGCAAAGAAAGAAAACTTTTGGTAAGAGAACGGAGGGCCGCGCCGCAGACACTAAATACGGTTAATCCGTTGCGTCAAATGATTCTATTAGAACACCCATTTTACCCATTTGAGCGTCTCTGACAGCCTCCATAAGTTGCGTTTCGGTGTTCATTACAAATGGTCCATATTGGGCTACTGGCTCATTAATGGGTTCTCCTGCCAATACAATGTATCGCGTGTTTGCCATGGCCTTAACTTCTACAAGGTCCCCGTCGTTTTGAAATATGGCCATATCCTTGGTTAGGATGGTGTGTTCGCCAGATTTCAATGCTCCTTCAAGCACGTATATCAACGTATTGAAGGTAGAGCTTATGGGTATTTCTAGTATACCATCTTTTTGCAATTCACCTCTTAGTAGTAGCTGTGGGCTGTTAGTAGGTGCTGCCCCTTTTGTTCCCTTGTAGCTGCCACTTACGACCCATAGTTTAGATTTATTTTCTTCTACGAGTGGCGTATCTGCAAGTTGTATGGGCTGATAGTAGGGTTGGTCCATCTTATTGGCTGCAGGAGAGTTTACCCAAAATTGTATAAATTCTAACTCGCCACCGTTTTCAGTAAGCTCACTTGGGAAACGTTCGCTGTGTGTTATTCCTCTTCCCGCAAACATCCATTGCGTGCCTCCTGCATGCACAGTAGCATGTTTGCCGAGTGAATCTCTGTGTTCTACTGCGCCTTTGAAAATAAAAGTAACGGGACTGAATCCTCTATGTGGATGTGGTCCTACACCTGCTTCTTGTGGTCGTTGTCCGCCGGGAAGCATTTGGTGCCAATGGTGTATGAGCAAAAAAGGGTCTAAACTTTGGAGCTCCTTATTTGGAAGTGGTTGGTCAAGTAAATGACCCCCCATATTTACTTTGTTCGCAGGGTATATCTTCTTAATGGTGCGTTTTACGGTATTATTCATTTGACTATATACAGGTAGGCAAGGTCTAATGTTCGGGCTGCCTCGATTATTTTCTATTTTGTTCTGTGTCTAACGTGCATACCAATTAGTAATTTTCGGATGAGTTGATCCTTACAGAGTCGGTAGTGAGCATGTGTAGGTCTTCTAAACAGTGCACTTAGCTCATGTTTGCCAAATCGCATATCGCCAAGCATTAGTGTTTCTAAAATGTCGTCGTCCTTCCAGTTCATTGCAATCTTAAATTTTCTTAGTACAATGTTGTTGGTTAAAATTTCTTCTGGCTCAGGCTGAGGCCCTTCACGTTTGCCTCTTTTCAAGTTAATGAATCCGTTTAAAAAACCCGCAAGTTCTCTTTGTGTGGCTTCTCTAAACTCATCATCGTCATCTCTAAACAGGATTGCTTTTACATCAAAGAGCTTAAGTTTGATGCCGCCAGATGTGAACATGTCTAGCATTTCTTGATTTTTAAAATCGAATGCGTATCGGGTTCTGCGTAGTATGTCGTTTGTGGTCATTTTGAGTAAGCGAAGATAGGATGTTTCCAATTAATTATGGGGGGTGATTATAAGCCTAGTGCCTTCGGTGGATACCTACCACGATTTTGAAATTATGTCTAAACGCACTTTTATCGTAGACTTAAACTTAAATTTGCAGCTATGTCGCGCGTAGCTATACACACTTTGGGCTGTAAGCTCAATTTTTCAGAGAGTAGTACTATCGTTCGCCAATTGGAGGACAATGGTTTCTCACGTGTAGATTTCTCAGACGAAGCTGATATCTATATCATTAACACTTGCTCGGTAACGGACAATGCAGATAAAAAATGCCGTACTACAGTGAAGAGTGTGCTCAAGCAAAATCCAGAAGCCTATGTAGTGGTTATTGGATGCTATGCGCAGCTAAAACCCAAAGAAATATCTGAGATACCAGGCGTGGATATGGTGCTAGGAGCTGCAGAGAAATTCAATATGATTGAGCATCTTCATTCTTTGAAAAAGGAGGATGAAGCAATTGTTTTTAATAAGAACATTAAGGAAACACAGGACTTTATTCCTGCATTCAGCTACGGAGACAGAACCCGTAGTTTCCTCAAGGTGCAAGACGGCTGCGACTATTTTTGTTCGTTTTGTACGATACCTTTAGCCCGAGGCAAGAGTAGAAATGCTACGGTTGCAGAAACAGTTGCGAAAGCCAAGGAGGTTGCTGCTACAGATATAAAAGAAGTAGTAATCACCGGAGTGAATATTGGTGATTTTGGTGCAGACCAGGATTATGCAGAGACTTTTTATGATCTAGTCGTGGAGCTGGATAAGGTAGAAGGGATAGACCGCTATCGTATTAGTAGTATAGAGCCTAACTTGCTAAGTAACGAGGTCATAGATTTTGTAGCAGCAAGTGATAAGTTTGTTCCTCATTTTCATATACCCCTGCAAAGTGGAGATGATGAGATTCTTAGCAAAATGCGTCGGAAATATGTGAGTGAGTTGTATGTAGACCGCATAGCTCGTATCAAGAAGCAGATGCCAGATTGCTGCATAGGAGTAGATGTGATCGTAGGATTTCCCGGAGAAACAGAAGAACATTTTTTGACAACGTACGAGTTTTTAACTGAGCTAGATATTAGCTACTTGCATGTTTTTCCGTATTCTGAAAGGAATAATACTACCGCCAAAAAGATGGTAGGTAAAGTGACCAAGGCAGAAAAAATAGATAGAGCGAAACGCCTAAGAATACTTAGTGCGAAGAAAAAACGTTTTTTCTATGAGAGTCAACTTGGCAAGGAGATGGAGGTTTTGTGGGAGGAAGAAAAACAAGGGGATAATATGCAAGGTTTTTCAGATAACTATATTCGCTTTGAAGCACCCTTTGATGCTGCTCGTGTAAATCAGGTAGAGCGTTTGCATTTTGATGCTATCAATGAAAGTGGCTTAGCCAAAGCAAGTTTAAAAGAGCATTTGCAATAGGATCTGTCTTTACCGCTCTGTATGATACCCAAAAAATACAATCCATACCTCGAGCCGCTTTTTGTGGTTGCATTGGGCATCGTGTCCTACTGCTTGCATTTTTTTTCGTACTTCGATGAATTTAGTTCGGCTATATTCTTCTTTAATGATCCAGACGATGCTAAGGTATACGCTTGGAATACATGGCACTTTGCTCATCAAATAAAACAAGGGGCGTACC
>CAJXIQ010000056.1 GCA_913054375.1 uncultured Bacteroidota bacterium | reverse complement strand
AGGCTCAAAATGCTATTACTCAAATGAGGCCTTATGCCGATAAGTTGAACGGTATACTTCGCAACTTGGCAGATACAGCTAAGAGTGAAGAAAGCCTACAAGGCTACTTTGATTCGAGAGAGGTAAAGAATGTTCTCCTTTTGGTACACTCTAGTGATAGAGGACTTTGCGGTGGTTTTAATGCCAACGTGATCAAAGAGGTGCGGAATCTTACTGAAAATACATATGCAGAGGATGTGAATCTGGAAGTGAAATTCTTGGGTAAAAAAGCCCATGAATATTACAAGCGTTCAGACCTCAATATGAATACAGACGATATGCAAGTATTTCTTAGCTTAAGTGCAGATGCTGCATTTGAGATTGGGGAGCATGCAATCGCAGATTTCATGGCAGGCAAGTACGATGAGGTACGTGTGGTATACAATAAGTTTAAGAATGCAGCTACACAAATAGTAACGGCAGAACAACTATTGCCAGTGCAGTTAGCAACGTTTGAGGAGGTGAATAAAGAAGATTCAGTATACAATGCAGACTTCTCTTTTGAGCCAAGTAAAACAGAACTTTTAGCGACATTAATACCGCGTGCTGTAAAAACACAACTGTATAGAACCATGCTAGATTCTCAAGCCTCTGAACATGGTAGTAGAATGGTAGCCATGGATAAAGCTACGGAGAATGCAGGTGAGTTGATATATGACCTAAAACTACAATACAATCAGGCTCGACAAGCAGCTATTACCACAGAGATACTAGAGATAGTAGGTGGTGCAGCAGCATTAGATAACTAGCCTTTTAGTATACAAACAGATACAAGAGCCTTCTCCAGAAATGGGGGAGGCTTTTTTTTATGTAGGTATAAATCCCTGCTTCAGTCAAGTTACTCTTTCACAAATTAAAATAGAAGAGACCAAAATATGTTTCATTGATTTTACGTAATATTGCCAACCAAGATATTCCAATCATAAAAATGAAAAACGTAATCAGAATTGTCCTTTTCGTCCTTATTGCTGTACTAGCATATCTTAATTACAATACGGTAGACTCAGACATAAAGTACACCGCAGAGGTGGAAATGAGGGAAAATGCAGTTATTGAAAAGCTGAGTTCACTAAAAGAAGGCCAATTGGCTTATAAAAACGAAAACAAAATGTTTGCTGATAATTTTGATGATTTGTTAGATTTCATGGAAAATGGTCAGAAAAAAATATTAATACAAAGTGGCTCTGAAGATGACTCGACCACCGTTGTTGAAATTTCTGAAAAGATGGTAAGTGTAAAAGATTTGCTTTTTTCTGGTATCGATATAGCAAATCTGCGTTATCTGCCGTTCCACGCAGATTCAGTAGAATTTAAGATAGCTTCAGGAGAGATAGATAAGAATAATGTTACTGTCCCTGTATTTGAGATAAAAGATACAAAGCCCTTCAGTAAAGAACGTCAGAAGAGCAATAATCCACTGAAGGTGGGTTCAATCTTTGAGGCGAACTATAATGGTAACTGGGATTAGCCTGTAGCTTTGAGCGAATTGTTAAGCTATCATAACGCTCTGAGTGACCGCTTGGTCGTGTCCCACTTCCCTTCGTGTATATTATTTACGGTTTACAACAAAGACCTTGAGCACAAGTACCAGACAATTTCAGTAGATCGTTCATTTCCTGCCCCTCTAGTGGATGCTATTTTTAGTGAGACCCACGTGTTGCGTATGCTCAATAAGTTTTCCTTAGCACCGTTAGGTGAGCACGATTATTCCTCCCATTTTTCTATCAATTTCGGTACTGACCACAGCATTGCTACGCAAGATTCAGAGCTGTTTACGATCGTGTACGAAGACACTCCGGCAGAATATACCCATCAATTAGTCAATCCGCATGTTACTACAGACATCGATATTCTTTATCGCTTTGCCAGCCAAAGAGGTTATGCAAATGGATTGTATTTCTATCATGTTGAAAACCAAGTAACCATACAGGCATGGAAAAACGGACAGTTTTTCTTAGCCAACAGATATGCTGCAGAGAATGAAGATGAGCTTTTTTACTACGTCATGCTTGTTGTAGATCAGCTGGAATTACCTCCTGCAGATATTCACTTTTCTGTTATAGGCACCAAGCAGCAACATACCAGTTATCATCTCCTTTTCAATAAATATCTTTCACCGTTGCATCTGTGCAATAGGGAGCAGGTAGAAGGAACCACTGATACCATCGAACTGGCACATTTCTTCGGCAAATGCGTATTATAAGCGGGTTACATAAAGGGTTTCGGTTTCCGCAAAAAGCAATGCCGCATGCACGACCTACTACAGATAGAGCAAAAGAAGCACTCTTCAATATACTCGACCAACGGTACCATTACGACGAAATCAAAGTATTAGACCTCTATGGAGGTATGGGAAGTATTGCATTGGAGTTTTGCTCTAGGGGCGTAGAAGACGTAACTACGGTAGATTTTAACCGAAAGTCTATATCATATATTAAAGAGATATCGCAGAAACTGAAAGTATCGCTTAAAGTCTTACCTACCAAGGTGTTGCCTTTCTTGCATACGACGGACGAAAAATACGACATCATATTTGCAGATCCTCCGTATAATATGGGAAAAGAGATAGGGCTTTTGATAGAACTACTATCGGAGCGTAAGCCATTTGTTGCAGGCGGTATTCTGATTCTAGAGCATCAATCTATGACAAAATTGGATCATCCCGCTATTACCGAAACCAGGGTCTACGGTCAGAGTACATTTTCTTTTTTTAACTTCGTAGATAAATGAGCAAGAAAGCACTTTTTCCTGGAACGTTTGATCCATTCACCAATGGACACCTCGATATTGTAAATCGTGGGTTAATATTATTTGATGAGGTAGTAGTGGCGATAGGTGTTAACAGTGGCAAGAAGCACCTTTTTTCCTTAGAAAAGCGTACGCTCTTTCTAGAACTCGTGTTTGCCAATGAGCCACGTGTTAGTGTAGTGCATTATGAAGGCCTTACAGCTACTTTTGCTGAAAGTATTGGTGCAGAGTTCATCTTGAGAGGGTTGCGTACTACACAAGACTTTACCTACGAGCAGCAGATTGCGTATGTGAACGAAGATCTAACGGATGCAGTGCAAAGTGTATTTGTAATGAGCGATCAAAAGAATGCGTCTGTTAGCTCTACTATAGTCCGAGATTTGATAACGTATAAAGGTACATACGAGCGGTACATCCCAAAAGAGGTATATGCTGAGATAAATAAGTCGTAGTTGTTCTGCTGACTTATGATAGCATCTTTTTATAGAGCTTCAATAATTTTCGTATGGCGGGGTAGGTGTCTATTTTGAGAAGATCTATGGTCGTATGATCTACCCAAGCTACTTGATCTATATCTTCTTCTTCTTGAGGGCTTAACCTTGAGTCGTCTTGGCATTTTACAATGTACCAGTGGGTATGTTTTATGATCCACTTGTCATTGCGGTAGTAGGTATGGTAGGTTTCTGCAAACGATGATTTCACCATAAGGTCTGCTGCTCCTGTTTCTTCCTCAATTTCACGCAATGCACACTCCTCTATAGTCTCGCCTTTGTCCAACTTTCCTTTTGGTAGATCCCACTTGCCCAAGCGTTTCATTAGTAGTATTTTACCAGCACCATTTTCTACTATTCCTCCTGCAGCAATTTTGTATTTAAATTCTCGGATAACTCTTTTTAGAATTTTGTCTGGATTACCTAGTAGGAGTATCTTTAGCGGTTTTGTCGCTTTTTTACTCACCTTTAGAGCTTCTTTTATTTGCTCCTTTTTGGGTTTCTTAAAAATAAAGTCAGGCTTATGTTTCCCAATGTCACTTTCGATATTGGAGAGATAGATGCGGTGCTTACCGTGAAAAATTCGATACATTTGCCAACGTTATATGCTCAATACAGATTCAAAAATCGCCAAAATACTTTTAGAAACAAGTGCAATAAAATTATCGCCGGATAATCCTTTTAAATGGAGCAGCGGATGGAATAGCCCAATCTATTGTGATAACCGCACAGTGCTTTCTTTTGCCGATCATAGAGCAGAGATAAAAAAGATGCTTTCTGCCAAATTAAGAGAAGAGTTTACAGGAGTAGATACTATAGTGGGAGTGGCTACTGCTGGTATAGCAATGGGAGCACTTATTGCAGATGAATTGGGCTTGAGTTACGCATACTGTAGACCAGAGCCTAAGGCGCATGGGCTAAAACGTCAACTCGAAGGGAGAGTAGAGAAGGGTGCTAAGATAGTAGTGCTTGAAGATCTGATAAGTACTGGAGGTAGCAGTTTGAAAGTAGTGGACTATATGCGTACAGAAGGATTTGATATTCTAGGAATGGCAGCTATTTTCACCTATGGGTTTGATGTGGCAGAAGAAAATTTTAAAAACGCAAACTGCAAGTGCATCACCTTGGGAAATTATAGCACTATGATAAAAGAAGCAGTGGCTTCTGGATATGTAAAAGCGGAAGACTTAACCAAACTTGCAGAGTGGAGACAGAACCCTGCGGAGTGGGGGTAGAGCCAAATAAATTTTGTCTTGTGATAGAAAAATAACCAATCAACAACATGTTTTGGTCATAAAAAATTCATCATGGAGAAGAATGCGAACGATCAAAAAGGCGATCAATTAAATCCGGTTTACCACAGACCAAATTTCAAGCACTAGTATCGCACTCCATAATATTGTTCTGATCCAATTGAAGGAGACGAGTCTGTGAAGTAAGTTCTTTTCTAACGTACCTTTTTGCAGTTTATCGTGAATAGGAATGAAGATGTAAAATGTGGTGATCCATGCAGCCGCGACTAAACTACCATGGGCAATAGAAAACCACGAAATTTCTGTGTAAAACCGATAGATAGCTATGGCCAACTGGCTTAGCATTAATGGAGCGACAATAACTGTAATTCGTGGAGTATAGACCGTATGCCACTGAGTGAGGTTTTGTTTGGTATAATAAATAAACCCAGGATAGATGAGTAGCTGAACCATCCAAATAAGCACAAAAAGACCGCTGGCTACTGCGAGTGTTATTGCTTCCAAAGGGTTCATTTGTATACTAGTGATGTTCTAAATTTTGGTTATAGAGTTGCTGCATATACAGTAGCCTTTACTCTAGTTTGTCTGATTTTTTTGTATCAATAATGGTTACCTTTTTCTCGCTATCCAGTTTCTTACTGACAGCGTCATAAGGCCCAACTATGATAGTTGATACATTTTCTAGGCCAGTGATAATTTCAATGTATCGACTGTCTTGTATCCCTGTTTTTACGATATGTTTTACTGCTTTACCCTCAGATTCACTAAACACTATTTCATCTAACTCTTCCTCATCTCCAGATTTGGCGCTAGTAGTACTATCAAGCTCTTGTACGCGGGTCCCCACAGCTTCTATAGGAAGGCAGTTAATATTTTCACGCACTTCAGTCTGAATTTCTACATTGGCACTCATACCTGGCAAAAAAGGGGCGTCACTAGCCGCTAGCAAATCACCGTAGCTGCTTTTGAGTAACCTAACTTTTACCTCAAAGTTGGTAACTTGGTCTGAGCTCATTTGTGCACCACTGGCATTATTTGCGCTAGTAGATATCTCTGTAACCAAGGCTTTAAATTTGCGATCTGCATAGGCATCTACTTCTACCACAGCGGTATCTCCCTTTTTTACTTGTAAGATATCATTCTCGTTTACATCTACTATTACCTCCATATTGTTAAAATTAGAAATAACCATAATCTCTGTACCTGCCATCTGAGCCGTACCCACTACACGCTCGCCTTTCTCATTGTTAAGGGCACTTACTACTCCGTCACTAGGGGCATAAATGCTTGTACGGCCTAACGCTTTGTTTGCCTCATTCAGACTCGCTTGCGAATTATCAATTCCGTATTTTGATGCTGCGAGGCGTTGTTCTGCTGCCGTGACTTCACTTTGGGCTATTGCATGGGCACTTGTTGCTGCATCAAATTCTGCTTGGCTAAGTACTTCACTTTTGAATAGTTGTTGGCTTCTTTTGAACGCGGCCGCTTGCTCTATCATACGTGCTTTAGCTTGAGTAAGTTGTGCTTGGCTCGTTTTGTAATTGCTCTGTGAGCTACTCACCCCTGCTTTAGCTCTGTCGCGTTGGGTTACATACAGATCTGGATTTATCTTTAGCAGCAGTTGACCTTCTTCTATTGTATCTCCTTCTGCAATGTATAGTTCGGTTATTTCTCCAGATACATCTGCGCTTATTTTTACCTCGGCTTCCGGTCGTATTTTACCATTGGCACTTACAGTGCTTATGATGGTACGTCTTTCCAGCTTACCTATATTAACGGCTAGTTCTCCGCGGCTTCGGTTTTTACCCACGGCAATTAGTATGGCTACAAGTGCTAGTATCCCTACGGTTATTAGTATGTTTTTCTTACTCATTATAGTTTTAATTCTTTTCCCTTGTAAAAATTGATGATCAACGTACGAAATACAAATTCATATTTAGCGTTGAGCAGCTGTGTTTGTGCCTGAGACCATTGGTTTTTTGCTGTTAGTAAATCTATGTTGTTACTTGCTCCAGCCTCAAATCTTTTTTGTGCAAATTCAAAGTTAAGCCGTTGTGCTTTTTCGCTTATTGTAGCGGCGTTGTGACGACTCTTTGCCGTTTTTAAATTGGTGTATGCAGTAGTTACGTCGTTCCGTAATTGGTTTTTGGTATTGTCTAGGTTTAGCTTGTTTATTTTGCTATTTACCCTCGCGTTTTGCACTGCAGTACGGCTTCTGTATCCATTAAAAATTGGCACGGACACTGAAAGCCCTACCTGCTGTCCTAGGTTATCCGATAGCTGATTGCTAAACGCTTTGTTTGTAATGATTGTTTTGTTTCTAGCTGAGATTACAGGCTCTAAATTATTTTCTGTGAAGCCTATTGGGAATAGCTCAATATCGTCTGTGGTAGTCACTTGTTTACCACTTTGTGAGTATACCGTATTAATATTGCCAAAAGCAGACAACGTGGGTTGTAAGCCGGCCCCTGCTAACTTTTCTCCTACTTTGCCTTGCTCTATCTGAAGTTCTGCTTGCCTGATTTCTGGTAAATTAAGAAGAGCTTGTTGGTATATGTCGGCTACACTTTCTGTAACTATTTCGGGTAAATTGGCAATAGCTACTTGCTCAATTTCCAATGCTTCATCTAAAGGGTATTGCATCAGATTCATCAATGTATTGTACCCTATTTGGATAGCATTTTGAGAGCTTATTATGCTCACTTGATCATTGGCTAGTTGGGCTCGTAGGCTTAATTCTGCACTCCTATTTGAGCTGCCGCTAGCCACTAACTTGGTTGCCCTATCGAGTTGGCTTTTTGTTATTTGTTTCTGAGTTTCTGCTACGTTTAGGTTTTCCTCTGCTTGCACTATTTGTAGGTATGTGCTGGCCACACTGAGGGCTATTTGGTTCCTTATTACCTCACTGCTTTCATCGTTTACCCGGGTGCCTAATTTGTTTTGCTTGATGGTGTTATTTATCTGACTGCCTCCATAGAGTAACACCCCACTGCTCAAAGAGAAGCTATTGTTTTGTATTGTGGCATTATCAAATGTATTGGTAAAAGGGTCGATCGCCCTACCAATATTGTATGCGTGACTACCTGAACCATTTAAGCTTGGTACGCGGCTCAGTTGTGCTTGCTTCAGATTATTATTCAATATCTCACCTTGTAGTTCGTTTTGCTGTACAGAAACATTGTTGTCAAGTGCATAGTCAATACACTTTTGTAAGTCCCACTTTTCGGCAGTTTGTGCGGAGATACGAAACGCAGAAAATAGAAAGATAGTAAGAATGGCTTTGTGCATAGGTATAAGTTGTTTTAAACGCAGTCGAAGGTAGTGGTGTAATGTGGTAGAGTCTTTTGCACTCGATTAATAGAGAGTATTCCTCGTTTTAATCGATGAAAAATCTATTGGCTCGAAAGAATGTCGCATATCTTACATTTGCGGCGTTGAATTTTTGGTATTCCATAGGCAAAACATTCCTTCCTAAGCTAACTTGGCGGAAAGGAGTAAACGAACAAACCGTTTATCTGACATTTGATGATGGGCCGCATCCTGAGATTACTCCTTGGGTGATGAATGAATTGGACAAGGTGGGGGCAAATGGAACTTTTTTTGTGGTCGGGGATAATGTAGTTAAATACCCGGGGATTGTACCTGAACTTCGCAAGAGAAAAAATCTGGTGGCAAATCATACCTTTCATCATGTGAAGGGATGGAGATTGAATGCTGAACAATATCTGAACGAGATTGCTGCTTGTGACGAAGTTATAGGGAATTCAGGCTTGTTTAGACCACCATTTGGGCAAATAAATTTTAAAGCTATTCCTCTAATACTGCAGAAAAATGAAATAATAATGTGGGATGTGCTCTCCAAAGACTACCTGCCAGGGCTAAACATCAGGAGGGCTTTAGCAAGAATAAAAAGACAAACACGGCCAGGGAGCATTGTTGTGTTTCATGATAGTAAAAAAGCAGAAACTAACCTCAAAGCTATGCTACCCGAATACCTAAAATTTCTGAAGGATAATGGTTACCAAATGAAGGTGTTATGATTTATGTACTACTCTTTATTGTGCTTGTTTTTTTTAGTGTTCAGGTATTTTCACTAGGGATAATGTTGGTTCACGAACCAAGCGTAATATCTCCACGAAAAGTGTACCCTAAAATTAGTATTCTACTTGCTGCTCGCAATGAAGAGGAACTTATACTACGCAACCTTTCTGCGCTGGAAAAGCTCAACTATCCGCTGGATAAATTAGAGATACTAGTGGGTAATGATGCGAGTACAGATAATACAGCGAACCTTATTGAAGATTTCATAAAAGATAAACCGCAGTTTAAACTGTATTATATTGATAAAACGCTTGGGAAGGGTAGAGGTAAGGCCAATGTTTTGGGCCAATTGGCTCATCATGCGAGTGGTGCCTATTATTTTATCACGGATGTAGATGTGAAACTGCCCAAGAGTTGGGTACTTGCTCTTCTACAAGAGTTTACGGATGAAGTAGGAATCGTAAGTGGCACAACAAAGTGCGAACGGGGTGGATTATTTGCTAGCTTGCAAGGAATAGATTGGTTGCACTTTATGGGATATATTAAGGCATTTGCCCACGTAAAGGTAGGATGCACTAGTGTAGGTAATAATATGGCAGTTCGAGCAGAAGCATATTGGCAAACGGGAGGGTATGAGGAGATTGATTTTAGTATCACAGAAGACTATAAGCTTTTTAAAGAAGTAACATCTCGCGGGTGGCAATGGAGAACAATCATGGGTGAAGACTCGCTTGGGTTAGCGTGGTATATTCCAAATATAAAAGAGATGCTCCATCAACGTAAAAGGTGGCTAATAGGGGCTCAAGAACTGCCGCTCAAATGGAAGACTATGATAGTGTTGTACGGTCTTTTTGTTCCTTGTTTTGTGGTTATGTTGGCGATCAATCCACGACTAGCGATGACGATATGGTTCATTAAATTTGTGCTGCAATCACTTTTTATTTATTTCCTATCCTTGGGAGTAAAACGAAAACCTTTTGGATTATTGTACCTTTTGGTATACGAAGGCTACGTTTTAGTGAATACTGCTGCAACTGCCATATTCTATTGGTTGCCAGTCAAAAGTGTATGGAAAGGTAGGGAGTACAACGTAGAGTATCTGTCACCCATAGATTCATCAGTACCCGCAAATACCAAAATTAGAAATAAGAAGGATTAGCCCAATGGTAAAACTGTGTCTCATAAAATGACTCTAACTAATCATAAATTTATCCTTAAACTTGTAGCACTATGTTTCCAAGACTAGTTACCCTGAATATACCAGAGTTTTTACAAGGCTTTTTGCCCGCATCAATAGCGCTGCATAGCTATGGAGTGATGATAGCTTTGGGCATTTTGGCTTCATTTTATATCACGCTGCGTAAGTCCGAAAAATTTGGTTTGGATGCAGATAGACTTTCCGGAATGTTTATCTGGGTAATCGTTGCTGCATTTGTAGGAGGTAAGCTATTTTTCTTTTTAGAGGATATAGAGAAATACTGGGGGAACTATACGGTAATAAAGGGTGCTATGGGGGGTGGATTTGTATTTTATGGGTCGCTCATATTTGCTATTCCAACTATTGTTTGGTGGCTTCGCAAAGAGAAAATTCCTGTGCGTCCATTTTTAGATATACTGGCTTTTGTAGGTCCCGTAGTGCACAGTTTTGGGAGAGTCGGTTGCTTTCTTGCTGGGTGTTGTCACGGTAAAGTATGCAATTCTTGGATGGGGGTTACCTTCACGCATCCAGATTCACTTGCTGCATTTAAGAATACAGCCTTGTACCCAACACAACTTTTTGATATTGCCGTAAATCTGGCTATTTTGACTGTTCTATTTTTCGTTCAAAAGAAGCAAAAATTTAGTGGGCAACTCTTTCTTATCTATCTAATGATGTACGGTGTAGGGAGAAGCATTGTAGAAATCTACAGAGGAGACGAGGCCCGTGGATTTTTGTTTGGCGGAGCGGTTAGTCACTCGCAGTTTATTGCCGTGTGTATTATAGTGATAAGTGTAGTTGTCTGGAGAAGATGGAGTAAGGTCAGAAGCTAAGCTAAAATATCCATTGTTCCTTGCTTAGAAATTTTATATTCCCGTTTATTCATTGGTTCACCGTCTAGTTGTGCGGGGATAGGTCTACGGGCAGAAACAGTCAATTGCTCTAGCTGTTCATACGACACTATTTTTTTATCCAAGTGTTTACCCAATAACACCAGTGGTAGGTAGAAAAACCGTAAGGGTACCCACACTTTTTTAATGCGTACGATGTCGAGTTTGCCATCGCTGAAGTTGGCTTTTGGGGCGACTTTAAAATCTCCCCCATACACACGACCATTGGCAGCTGAGAGCATGAATGTACGGTATTCGGCACCATTTACTGTTATGTAAGGAGATGGATACAGTACTATGTGCTTCACTATCTCCACCCAGTATTTCATCTTAGTGCCCCAAATTCCTTTTTTAAATTTTGTGTTATACGCAATAGATCCATCAAATCCACAGCCAAATCCATTGACAAAAAGCTGCTCATTGCACCGCCATATATCTACGGATTGAGTTGTGGGTTTAGTCTGTAGTACACGGTTAAATAAGTGTTTTAGACTGGGAATACCCTCCGGATAGGTCATCTTGGCCAAGTCGTTACCAGAGCCTGCTGGAATTAGATGTATCGGTATATTGAGGTGTGGCAATTCATTGATAGCTAAGTTTATTGTACCGTCTCCGCCAAGTATGCTTATCAGATTAAAGTCATTGGTTTGGATTAGCTCGAGCAGTGGTCCAGCATCATTTTTGCCAAGGGTAGTATAGCACGAGTACTTAAGCAAATTGCTGGTTAAAAATCGTTCATATTCTTCCCAAACCTGTGCACTAGCTCCTCCCTGTGCTGCAGGATTATAGATGACTAGAATGTGTCTTTCGTCTTTTGA
>CAJXIQ010000055.1 GCA_913054375.1 uncultured Bacteroidota bacterium | reverse complement strand
CAAAAAGGTAAGATATAGTGCCGGAGTGAGGTATGAAAACCTGTACTTCAACTTCGAAGACATGCAAATTTCAGAACTTGGCATAAGTATTGGTCTAGGTTTACCGGTCGTAAGATCGTTTAGGCTGGAAGGAGAAAAAGTAGCTGTAGTGAGCATGGTAAATCTCACGGCAGAGTATGTGCAGAGAGGAACCACTAACAACGGGTTATTACAAGAAAATTTTTTTAACATAGGAATAGGATTAAACTTAAACGATAAATGGTTTACAAAACGAAAATATCAATAACAAATACAATGAAAAAGTATGTAGTACTTGCCCTTGTAGCATTAGTAAGCGGCAATGCGATGGCTCAGAAAAACGGTAATCCAGAGGCACCTGAATGCCAAAATAAATGGGGTGCAGATTCTGTTGAGACAGCAAAACAACTTTCTCTTTTCAATCAATACTATCAAGAAAAAAAGTATGCAGAAGCATATCCTTATTGGAAGTACCTCTTCGAGAATGCTGCTTGTATTCAAAAACGAATAACCTATGCAGGACCATACATTGTAAAGAAAAAACTAAGAGAAGAAGTAGCTGCCCGTAAACCAATATACGCAGCCGAGAAGGCAAAGAAAGCAGAGCTTAAAGCGGCTACTGAACCCGGCAGTATAGAGGCTTACAAGGCATACAAAAAAGAGATGGCCATTACAAGAGCTGCTCACCAATTAAAGATAGACGGGTATGCAGAGGAAGTATTCTCTGCCCACCGTAAGCGTATCGTATTTTGGGGAGATGAAGCAAATGTATTGGGTAAATTAGCAGATGATATGGCAAAACTTACTCCATCTAGAAGATTAGAAGCTATTGGTATTTTTGACAAGTCAATGGATATGGCTGGTGACAAAACAAAGTACGATGTACCAATGGATTACATTTATGCTGGGGTGAAAGTCTACAAGAAAAAGGAAATGAGCATGGATAGCTTATTTCTTATGTTGGACAAGGTGTCACCTATCATAGATGCAAATATTACAGCATATACTGCAAGCGGAATTAGTGTCAAGGATAGCCTTATCGGTGTAAAATGGGTGAAAACTCAAAATGCAATAATTGGTATGATGAAACCATACCTGAATTGTGATAAGTTAGAAGAATTGAAGAAGCCCTACTTTGCGGATAAGAAATCCGATGTAAACTGGTTGAAATCCACGGTGAAACTCCTAGCTAGAGGTGGCTGCGAGAGTAAAGCATTCTACCTAGAATGCTCAGAAGCGCTCTTTGCACTAGAGCCAAGCAGTGATGCAGCTCTTGGTCTTGCCAAAGGATTTGGTAAGCAAGGAGATAATGACAAAGCAATAAGCTACTACACCAAAGCGGCAGACCTTGCACCCAATGATGATGCTAAGTATGATATCTGGATAAAGCTAGCAAAAACAGCTAAGAATAGCAAGCAGTACAGTGCGGTAAGAGATTACGCTCGCAAGGCTATTGCAATAAATCCAAACAGTGGCGAGGCATATATCTTGATAGGAGATGCGTATGCAGCAAGTGCTGGTAGTTGCGGAAGTGGTGAGCTTGGTAGGGGAGGAGTGTACTTGGTAGCAGTAGATAAATATGCTCGAGCCAAGAGTATAGACCCAAGCGTAGCAGAAGCTGCACAAGCCAAAATTAATAAGTACTCGGCTTACTTTCCCGGAAAAGAAGATGCCTTTTTTAAAGGAGTAAATAACGGAGACAGCTACAGAGTAGGATGCTGGATTGGCGAAAGCACTTCGGTACGTACAATAGGAAGCTAATAATAATGCGCTTCCAAAAATATAGAACGAAAGCGGCAGTAGTATTTACTGCCGCTTTTTTCATGGCCTGCACAACCGATCGTACTATGGGAGAACTATCGGAGCACAATGCCCGTAAAGATAGCGCAACCATAGAAATAGCACATGAGGTTACCATTACCTATACAGACTCGGCAACACTCCGAGCTATAATATCAGCTCCTGTTATGAAGCGTTTTCCAGAGAAGGATAATCCGCGGTTAGAAATGCCAGAAGGGGTGAGAGCTACCTTTTTTGATGGCATAGGCGATACCAGTAGTAGATTGTTTGCTAGATATGCTATGCACTATGAGAAGGAAGATAGAATAGAGATTCGTGATAGTGTGCGTGTTCTCAATCGAAAAGATGAAGAGATAAAAACAGACGAACTCATCTGGGATAAAAAGAAACGTAGGGTGACTTCAGATAAGCCTGTGCGTGTTCGTATTCGAGACGAAAAAATTATTATGGCCGAAGGATTTGAAAGTGATGAGAGTTTCTTAAACTATACGTTTACCAAAGTAACAGGGGTTGTATATTTGGACGAAGAAATAAGCTCAGAGTAGAAAATCCAAAGCTTACAGTACTCACTTTACATCTATTTAAAAAATGAAAAAATTACCACGCATATTACAAATTATCTGGATGTTAGTAATGGTCGTCTGCATCTTTCAAGCCTTTGACATTCTCAGTTCTACAGAGGTGCAAGACAAAACCTCCGGATACTTATTTATTGGGGTAGGTCTATTTGCGATGATGCGCTATATAATGCTTCGTCGTAGGCAGTTTTTGGACAAGAAGAAAGATGGAAAGTTTGGTTAGGTAGATGGCATAAGAACATGCCGATACGCCATATGACATGTTCTTCTTTTGATTACCTTTGCTGCAAGAGGAACAATGAGAAAATCGTGGTGGAAAATACTGTCTGTAGTCTGTGTCATCTACGCCATACTGGGTGGATTCCTCATGCCTGCGCCCGATGATATAGGGATTCTTGCCAAGACAATACGCAATCTCCACTTTCATGTACCCATGTGGTTTACTATGATACTCCTCCTCTTGGTATCGTATGTTTACGGGATAAGATATTTGAATACAGGAAATCCAATGCACGATAGCATGAGCAGTAGTTTTGTGAAAGTGGCTATGCTCTTTGGCCTTATGGGGTTGGCTACTGGTTCTTTTTGGGCCAGATTTACGTGGGGTACTTGGTGGATAGAAGATGCGAAGCTCAATGGAGCAGCTATAGGTATGCTAATTTATACGGCCTATTACATTCTTAGAAATAGTATAGATGATGAGGTGAAACGAGGAAAATTCTCTTCGGTTTACAACCTCTTTGCTTTTCCCATATACATTGTACTCATCATTGTGATACCACGGATGGCAGAGACGAGTCTGCATCCTGCGAGTGGTGATACGGTGGGTTTTAGTACGTTAGATTTAGACAATAACCTACGCAAGGTATTTTACCTAGCCACCATAGGTTGGATATTGCTTGGCGTTTGGATAGCCACACTCAAGCATAGATTAACAGAAATAAAGAGAATTGATGAGGAAATATAGTGTGTTACTTACTTTAATAGGATTTTCGGCTATGGCACAAACTTCGATGGACGATTTTTTTTACCAAAGCGGTAAAATTTACGTCGTTGTGGCCATTCTAGTAATCATTTTTTGCCTTTTAGCGTTTTACCTAGTAAGGTTGGACAAGAAGATAACTAAACTAGAAAAAGAACAAGATGAAGCCTAAAGCAATTGTATTGATAGTGCTACTAGCGGTGGCAATAGCAGGAATAATGAGTACCTATGCCGGTGCAGAGAAAAGTTCTACCTTTTCTGAAGCCACAGAAAATCCGGGGGATACGTACCACATTACAGGTTTTCTCGTAAAGAATAAGCCCATGGTGTATAACCCGGTGAAGGATGCCAATTACTTCTCTTTTTATATCAAAGATAAAGAGGGCAGTACGCGTAAGGTGGTGTCTAGTGAGCCAAAGCAGCAGGATTTTGAACGTGCTGAGTCGGTGAACATGTACGGCCATATAGATGGCGATATCTTTGTTGCTACCAAAGTAATACCGAAGTGCCCATCTAAATACAAAGATGAGCAAAACAATAAGAACGCTCAAGCGTCTCAATTATAACGTATGGAAAATATAACCTATGTAGGCGAAAACCTATTCATCGGTAACTTGGGACACTTCTTTGTAGTGCTCTCATTTGTGAGTGCTATTCTTAGTGCCATTTTTTACACTAAAGCAAAAGAGGACCGTAGTGTAGATGTAATGCTAGGACGACTGTTCTATGGTATACACGCTATTGCGGTATTGGGTATTTTTGTTACTCTATTCTTTATCATTCAACGTCACTTTTTTGAGTATGCGTATGCCTACGAACACAGCAGTAAAACGCTACCACTTCGGTATATGATATCGTGTTTTTGGGAAGGGCAAGAAGGTAGTTTTCTTCTGTGGATGGTATGGAACGCTCTACTTGGGACAATACTCATTTTCACAGCTAAGCGCTGGGAACGTGGCGTTGTAGCCATAATGGCTCTTTCACAAGTAGTGCTCACGGCTATGCTATTAGGCGTAAATATTCTAGATATTTATACGCTGGGAAGTAGCCCGTTTGAGCTGCTCAGAGATAAGCTGCAAGCACCTATTTTTTCGCTTCCAAATTACCTTGAAAATGTGGTAGATGGAACAGGATTAAACCCCTTACTACAAAACTATTGGATGGTTATACATCCACCCACGCTATTCTTAGGTTTTGCACTGACTATAGTGCCGTTCGCCTTTGCAGTTACTTCTCTCTTTCAGAAAGAATACAGAGCTTGGATAAAACCGGCACTGCCTTGGGCCCTCGCTGGTGGTATGGTACTGGGGGCAGGCATTATCATGGGCGGGTTTTGGGCGTACGAGTCGCTTAGTTTTGGCGGTTACTGGGCGTGGGATCCGGTAGAAAATGCTTCTTTAGTTCCGTGGTTACTTCTGATTAGCGGTATTCACCTAATGCTTATCAAAAAAGTAACCAATAGCTCGACCATAGCAGCCTACACATTGATAATTTCGACGTTTATTATGGTGTTGTATGCTACTTTTCTCACGCGGAGTGGTGTGCTTGGAGATACGTCTGTGCACGCATTTACAGACTTGGGACTTGCGGGTCAGCTTATGCAGTTTGTGGTGCTATTTATCTGGCTTCCTATTGTAGCGGTTACCGAAGGAGCTCGCAAGCGTTGGTATATGATCATACCCGTGAGTTTCCTGGTGCTATTGCTTCCGTTTTACACCAAGTTGACTTTTTACCCGCTGCTCGTTTTGTCCGTACTTGGCCTCATTTGGTTTGTGTTAAACTTGAATAAAAATTTAGAAAATAACGCGAGTGAAGATAACGTAAGCAGCAGAGAGTTTTGGATGTTCATTGGTTCCCTTATGCTTGTGCTCAGTGCTGTTCAGATTTTAGTAGGAACATCAAAACCAGTTTTCAATAAAATTTTTGGCACCAACATGGTGCCGCCAGAGGATGTAATAGGTTACTATAACCTATACCAGATGCCAATAGCCATAGCCATCGCCGTGCTTATGGCAGTGACACAATTTTTTAGATACAGGAACACTCCAGACAAAGGCAAGTTAGCTACAGAAATATTGGTAACCGCAGGGATTTCTGTGATGCTCACCGTGGGAGGTATATTTCTTTTTGGTATCACCAATCCAGTGTATGTTATTTTTATGCTGGCAGGTATCTATGCTTTCTTCGCGAATTTATCTTACTTGGTTATTTATGTACGTAAGATTAAACTAGCGGGTTCATCTATTGCGCACATGGGCTTTGGATTAATGTTGCTTGGGGTACTTGTGAGCAGTGCCAAGAAACAAGTGATTACTGCAGATTTTAGTGGTCAAATGGGTAATTTTGATGAGACAGCTCGTAGAGAGAATATGTTGCTGATTAAAGATGAACCAACACGGCTGGGTGATTTTATGGTAACATATCTGGGAGATAGCACAGATGTAGATGATATTTACTTCAAGGTGCATTACGAGAGTCTTGATGGGAAAGAGGAATTTACCCTAATGCCCAACACTCAAATCAATGAAGATATGGGTGGGATTCTTCCCAATCCAGATACCCGCCATTACCTTACATACGATGTATATACGCACATAACGTCGTTGCCTAAACCGCTTACAGACAGCATACCGTGGGAAAATGTAAAAGAATACACTGTAGAAAAAGGAGATAGTATAGTAACCACGAACGGTACGGTGTATTTCACAGGAGTAGAGCAAGGCGATGGTCAGTCAATCGGACTTAAAAATACTACGTTAGCCAAAGCGATTCTTAAAATCAAACGAGGCAACACCCTTATAGATGCTGCGCCACTATTTGGCATCAATGCAAATACGTACTTTAGTATTCGAGAAGAAGTAGCCGAAGCAGGATTGCGTTTTGGGTTTGAGATAAGACCAACACTTGGCGGTGAGCCAAAGGCCGTGTTAGAGATATCTGAGACAAAACCGCAACCCAAGTTCATTGTGATGAAGGGTATTGTATTCCCATACATTAATTTTTTATGGCTAGGTACGGTAATGATGGTGCTTGGTTTTGCACTAGCTACTTGGAATAGACTTGAGCTCAGAAAACGCTAAATGAAATCTAAAATCACATTTATAGGAAGTGGTAATATTGCCACTAATTTAGCTCATGCACTGGATAGTGCAGGCCATACTATAAATCAAGTGATCAGCAGGGATATAGCCCATGCAAAAATACTAGCAAGTAAGTTTGGGGCGTACTACGGAGATAAGCCTAGTGAGATGTATAAGGACTCAGATTTTGTGATCTTGTGTGTGAGTGATGAGGCATATTTCAGCGTACTAGAGGAACTTCCTAGAGAAATGAAAGCGATAATATGCCATACAGCCGGACCGGTTGGAATGGACATATTGGCGAACTATTCTGTAGACTACGGTGTATTCTATCCGCTGCAAAGTTTCCGAAAAGAAGAGGTAAAGGATATGTTACAGGTTCCCATGTTTATTGAGTGGAGCTCTGATATGGTGAAACAAAAGCTACACAACTTGGCAGATTCTATTTCGAATAAAGTAAGGGAGGTGAATAGTGTTGAGCGAGAAAAATACCACCTAGCTGCTGTGTTTGCCAATAATTTTACCAATGCCATGTATGCTGTTGCAGACGAATATCTTACGACCAATGGGTTGGAGTTTAATAACTTGTTACCGATCATAAAAGAGACGGCAGATAGGTTGAAAAAAGGGAAGCCGAATCAATGGCAAACTGGCCCAGCTAAACGAGGAGATAAGGCTGTTTTGGAGAAACATTTATCTATGTTAGACGATGAGCAGCTCAAGTCTATTTATACACAAATGAGCCATTTTATCAGTCAGAATACCCATTCTTAGGGTTTTTTGCCTACCTTAGACTTCTTGATTAATTAGAATGAGTAAGAGCGAAGTAATATCCAGTGAGAAGTATAACATTTTTGCTATTTGTCAAGATTTTAGACAACGTATCGAGCAATTGAACCGTCTAAAAGAAGAAATGATGAATAAGCAAAAAAGTGAGGATTAATTTGCTGCAAAACACCATGAAACAGTACCTTTTGTTTTTACTACTGGCTAGTGCAGGATTATCAGTAAGTGCTCAAGTAGTTGATGTAAACCCATTAGCAGAATGGAAATTTATTCGATCTCAGGAGCTAGAACTTCAGGATAGAAGTATTTATCAGTTTGAGTTTCCCGCAGACACAGCCTATGAGTACTTGATCAATTTGACGATTAAAGAGGCAAACATAGAAACATTCATTGCCGTTACAGATTTACAGAACAAACCAATAGGTGGAAGCTCGCTCGAGCAAAAGAGAGAGCAATTACAGTTTGAGGTGCCTGCTCTAGATACGTACCGAATATCTCTAATCTACAAAGGTCCGTCTACAGACGATGGTAGGACACCCATTACAGTTACGCTAATTCGAAGACCAAGCATAAATTGAAAAGACAATATAGTGAATTTGGCAAACACAATTTGGCAAATCAAACACATAAAAAAACCGCCGAGAAACTCTCCGCGGTTTTTTTGTGATTTTATATAACGGTTACAACCATTGGTCGAAGGTATCTCCACGAAGACCCAATCGAAGTGTTTCAAGTGGAATTACTTCATTTGGAGCAATGTTTCCTAAGTTTACATTGTGGCCATACAAAGACATAAACCAAACCTGCTGCACCTTTTGTGGAGCCTCCCAGAGTATAGTGTCGAGCGGTATATGTTGCAGTATTTCTTCAATTAGTCCTGAGCGTACTTCTCCAGAGTTTCTAAAGATACCTACTGTTCCGCTTTCACGGGCCTCTGCTATTACTTTCCATGCGCCAGCTTCTATCTCAGCTTTCATCATGGCGATCCACTTATAAGGCGGTATGATTTTTTCAGCATCTTTACTGCCCACCTCACTTAGTACTGTAAAGTCTTTTGCCAAAGAACGGATATATTCACATTTCTCTTCTTGGTTTATTTCTATACTTCCATCAGAAACTTCGGTATGTGTTATTTTGTATTTGTCTAGCAAACGTTTGTAGTCATCAAACTGACCACGTATTACGTATGCTTCGAAAAGTGTGCCTCCAAAGTACACAGGGATATTTGCATCACGGTATATTTTTAGCTTCTCTACGAGTGTAGGTGTTACAGAACTGGTACCAAAACCGAGTTTTATAATGTCTGTTTTGTCTGCAGATACCTCCAAGAAATCTTCTGCTTGTCGCGTGCTTAGACCTTTATCCATGACCATTGTGATCCCGTTTTGTCTTGGTTTCACACTTCTTTCTGGAATATTATTTAGTTTAAATTCTGGATTTATCATTTGCTTTAATTCGTGTACAAATCTATAATATTTGTGATGTTTTCTATGTTTTCTGTGAAAGGAGAAAATTCAAACAATAAAATATGCGCTTTCGGGTTAATGCCCAGTGCGGCATGCAAGAAATTATAACCTTTTTCAAAGTGACCAAGTGTGAAGCTGTAAGAGGCTATGCGGTAGTACATTCGGTGGTCTTCATCATGATTTTCTAGGTTTTCCAGAAGCAATTGTACACTCTCTTCTATGTCACCCATTTCAAACTTGGCATGGGCAAAATCCAATAGGATTTCTGTAGTGTCCGAGTCTATTTCATAGGCTTGTTGGTAATGTTTATAGCAGCGTGTACTATTCTCTTGTATGAGATATACTTCTGCGAGCTCTATATGGTATAGGCTTTCATATTGGTCTATGTCAATGGACTTTAGTAGGTACCGTTCGGCTTCTTTCCATTGCAGAGATCGTTTGTATACGGTACCGAGCCCAAAGTATGCATCACTAATGTTGGGATTTATTTTTATAGATTTAAGGTAATAGTATTTTGCGGCGTTATCATCTTTTAAATTCTCGTAGCATTCAGCCACATTACAATAAACCTCTGCATCGCTCTCGTCATTATCCAGTGACAGTTTGAATGACTCTATAGCTTCTTCAAAACGATCGAGCTCCATTAGACAATTCCCTTTACCCAAGTGCCCCATTGTATTGTGCTCTTCAATCGCAATGCAAAATTCATAGGCATCTATTCCTTCTTCATTCTTGTCTTGTTTCTGATTGATTAAGCCAGTGAAATACCATGCACCATAGTTGTATGGATTTTCATTGATGACTTTCTTTAAGAATTGTATGGCGTCGTTATACTGGTTGTAGTCTAAGAAAAGGCGAATGAGCTCATGTATACTTACTTCATCGTAGCTAAAATCTTTTGGAAATGCATTGAGATAAGACATCGCCTTGTTGTTATTGCCAAGTGCAAAATTTATGCGGGCTAAGCGTATCAATAACTCGTCATTTCCTGAGTCTTGATTAAGGGCAAATAGGTAGCACTCTAACGCTCTTTTATACTGTAAGCTGAGTGCGTAGCAGTCACCGAGCAATTTGGCTATTTCACCATTATTAGGTTCTATGGTGCGGTACTTTTCTAATAGTTTGATGCCTCCATTTATGTTACGTTGAGCAATGTATACTTCTGCTTTTTTTATTTTAAAGTTGGTTTCGAATGGGTACAAAGATTCACCAAACTCAATGGCTACTGTTGCTTTCTGTATTTGCTCGAAATCAAGATAATAGTCTATTAACTGACCGAGCTCGTCATTATCGTAAAAAAAAGTATCTCCGCTCTCAAGCATTTGCTCAAAATAGCGCGCTCTTTCTTCCATCCCTTCATTCAAAAAATCGTCATTTTCCATCATACACTATTCTTCTAATCCAAATTTAAGCAATACTTCCCTATACAATGTACTGCAAAGTTCGTTCAATGTCCGTATTTTGCTAACATATTATCTTCGGAATAATGAAAAAATTAGCCTTAACTACACTATTTACAGGAGTTATAGCTCTTGCTCTGGCTCAAAAAGTCAATCAGTCATCGTGGCAACAGCAGGTAGACTATAGCATAGACGTATCACTTAATGATGAAATGCATACCCTACTAGGAGAAATCACGCTCACCTACCACAATAATAGTCCTGTGGATTTGAATGAAATGTATATTCATCTTTGGCCAAATGCATACGCCAACAACGAAACTGCTTTTGGTAAGCAAATGGAAGAAAACGGTGACTTAGATTTTTACTATGCCAAAGAAAAGGATCGTGGGAGTATCCGTAATATTGTATTTTTTGCCAATGGTGAGGAAATCAAGTGGGAATACGCCTCCATAGACGGTAAAGAGCATATGGATGTTGCAAAACTTACGTTGAATACACCTATAAAAAGTGGTGAGATGCGTATAATTTCGACTCCTTTTCAAGTGAAAATACCCAAGGTTTTTTCCCGTTTAGGACACGAGAATCAGGACTATTTCATTACCCAATGGTATCCCAAACCAGCAGTGTTTGATGCAAACGGATGGAATCCAATGCCCTATTTGAATTTGGGTGAATTTTATTCTGAATTTGGAAAATTCGAAGTGAATATTACGTTACCAGAAAATTATACATTGGTAGCTACGGGTGTGTGCAGCACCCCAGGTGAGTTGTCTGACACAAAACGCATAAATAGCGATACCCTTTTAGCCAGCTCTAAGTCGCTTAAGACTGTAAGTTTTACTGCAAGTGATGTACATGATTTTGCCTGGTTTGCAAGCAAAAGATGGGGCTATGAGACTAAAAGGGTATTGGTAGGAGAGGATGAGATTAGCCTAAGAGTAGTAGGCGCAGTGCCAGACAGAAAGGACTTAGATCATATTCAAACAGCTATTGAGTACTACTCAGAAAATGTAGGGCCATATCCGTATAGCCATGCCACGGTAGTACATGGCGAGCTCAAAGCGGGTGGAGGTATGGAATATCCTATGATTACCTTCAATGGATATAGACCCGAGCCGTTTGAGGGATCCTCAGAAGATGATGCTGAAAGTTCTGAAAATACAGACCCTAAAAATACTTATTCAAGAAGAACCAAATACGGTTTAATTGGTGTGATTATTCATGAAATAGGTCATATATATTTTCCAATGGTGGTCAATTCAGATGAACGACAGTGGACATGGATGGATGAAGGTATAAATAGTTTTCTAGAATACATTGCCGAATTTGAATGGGAGGAGGACTTCCCAGCATATGGCAATGACACTAGTGTGCTTGATTATATTACTGATTATATGCTCAGTGAGAATCAGGT
>CAJXIQ010000054.1 GCA_913054375.1 uncultured Bacteroidota bacterium | reverse complement strand
CCAAGTACCCCAACCTCCTGTAAACAAAAATTTCAACCTTCTTATTGATACACTAAAAAGCCTTGATAAGAAGAAGTACACTACGCTCGTTTTTTCTGAAAGTGCTAAGCAAATTGAAAGACTAGTAAGCATATTTGACGACCTAGGAGCAGGCTATACCATCCAGCCCGTTTATAAAAGCCTAAGTGAAGGTTTTATAGATCACGACCTCAAAATTGCTGCCTATACTGAGCATCAGATATTCAACAGGTACTACCTCGCAAAGTCTGGTAAAAGTGTATCTACCTCTGGGCAGATTTCGCTAAAAGAACTACAAGATCTCAATCCCGGAGACTTTGTGGTACACATAGACCATGGCATAGGCCAATTTAAAGGTTTGCAACGGATGGAGATGGGCGGTAAGCTGCAAGACGCAGTGCGCATTGAATATAAAAATGGCGACTTGCTTTACGTTAATATTGGCTCGCTTTACAAAATAAGCAAATACAAGGGCAAGGAAGGCAACCAACCCAAAATAAATAAACTGGGAAGCGATGCTTGGAGCAATCTAAAGCGCAAGACCAAGGCACAAGTCAAAGATATCGCCAAAGATCTTATCAAGCTCTATGCAAAACGTAAGGCAGAAAAAGGATTTCAATTTAGCCCGGACACTTACTTGCAAACTGAGCTAGAGGCAAGTTTTCTATACGAGGATACCCCAGATCAAGCCAAGGCCACAGAAGATTTCAAAGGAGATATGGAAAGTGTTAACCCTATGGACCGTTTGATCTGCGGAGATGTAGGTTTTGGAAAAACAGAAATAGCCATACGTGCTGCTTTCAAAGCAGTAACAGATAGCAAACAAGTGGCAATTTTAGTACCTACTACCATACTTGCCCAGCAACATTACCACACCTTGAGAGACCGATTGAGGGATTTTCCATGTACTGTGGACTATGTGAATAGATTTAAAACTGCCAAACAGCAAACAGCTACACTAAAGCGATTGGAGGAAGGTTCACTAGACATCATTATTGGCACCCATAAATTGCTGAGTAAGAAAACAAAGTTTAGCGACCTGGGGCTCCTGATTATAGATGAAGAACAAAAATTTGGGGTGAGTGCTAAAGAGCGTCTCAAGGAATTTAGGGCCAATGTGGACACGCTAACACTTACGGCTACTCCGATACCACGCACACTTCACTTTAGTCTAATGGGTGCTCGTGACCTGAGTATTATGCAAACAGCACCGCCCAATCGCAGACCAGTACAAACAGAGGTGCAAGTTTGGAATGACGAAATAATACAAGAGTCTATCAGCAATGAAATGGCCCGCGGCGGCCAGAGCTTTATGATTCACAATAGAGTGAAAGACATCAACGAAATAGCCCAGCGAATACGTAACCTTGTGCCTGGAGCTCGTGTTGCCGTAGGCCACGGACAAATGAAGGGTGATGACTTGGAACAGGTAATGGTTCAATTTATAGAAGGCGAATTTGATGTATTGGTAGCTACTACTATCATAGAAAGTGGTCTGGATATACCAAACGCCAACACCATTATCATAAACAATGCACATATGTTTGGGCTTAGTGATTTACACCAAATGCGTGGTCGTGTTGGCCGTAGCAATCTTAAAGCATACTGCTACCTGCTCGCACCGCCGGTATACACACTGCCAGAAGATGGACAAAGAAGACTGAAGGCCATAGAGGAGTACTCCGATCTTGGCAGCGGTTTTAATGTAGCCATGCGAGATCTAGACATACGTGGAGCAGGTAACTTACTCGGTGCAGAACAAAGTGGTTTCATAGCAGAGATTGGCTTTAATACCTACCACAAAATACTGGACGAAGCACTCAAAGAGCTTCGCAATGGGGAATTCAAAGAAGTGTTTGCAGACGATCCAGAATACAACAAAGCTCCTGAGCTAGAAGTAGAATGTACGGTGGAACCTGATTTTGAAGCACGTATACCAGAGCATTTTGTAAGCAATGTAGCAGAACGCATTAATGTATATACGCGCCTAAGTGAGATTAAAACAGATGAGTTTTTGGAACAATACATGAATCAGCTGATAGACCGATTTGGCACATTACCCAAACCTCTAAACAATCTGATACTCAGTGTTCGTTTCAAAATAGCTGCACAACAACTCTATGCTGAAAAGGTGAAAATCGTAGAAAGCACAGCAAATTTGTACTTCAACAATAATTTGGGAGAGGAATTTTATCAGCAAGAGACATTTACGCGCATTATGAATGCGGTACAACAGCAACCACACCATTTCAGTTTCAAACAAGGGAAAAACCACCTTATACTTACCCTCAGAGGGTTTAGCAGTTTTAGAGATACGTTGGAAGAAATACGCTTGCTTGGGGAGTAGTTTGATGGGGATTAAACCTCACCCGCTTGCGTCAATAAAATACACATAGCGCCCGACAATATATGCTAACCGCAATAAGAACTTTCTTAAAATCCTTTCAATAACTCACCAAATTCCCAAACATCTGTGAATGAATTATACATAGGAACAGGTGCTAGACGAATTACGTTTGGCTCCCGCCAATCCGCTATTACATCACGCTCAGTGAGGTAGTCAAAGAGTGCTTTACCATTTTCGTTGGTAAGCATACTAAGTTGACACCCACGCTCCTCAGGCGTTATTACCTCAAACGCTAGTTTATTGTTGGCGGCTTGTGCATCCATCACTACTTGCTCTAAGAATGCATTGAGCTGCTTTCCTTTGGCAACTAGTGCATCCATCCCCACTTCATCAAACATATCGAGTGATGCTTTGTGTGCGGCCATAGCAAGCACGGGGGCATTACTCAGTTGCCATCCCGCTGCACCTGGCTCTGGAATAAAACCTTTTTTCATCTGAAAACGCTCACTCTCCTTATGTCCCCACCAACCAGCTAGTCTTGGAGTATCTGGATTATTACCGTGCTTTTCATGTACAAATATTCCACTCACACCACCTGGGCTACTATTCATATATTTATAGGTGCACCAAGCTGCAAAATCTACATCCCAATCATGTAGTTCCATCTTTATGTTGCCTGCCGCGTGTGCGCAGTCAAATCCGGCATACGCTCCTACAGAATGAGCCACTGCTGTAAGGGCTTTTATATCAAAAGCCTGACCTGTGTAATACTGCACTCCACTAAAGAATACCAGCGCACACTCCTCCCCTACTTCTTTTATTTTGGCAACTATATCTTCTGTACGCAGTGCGTGCTCACCCTCTCTTGGAATAATCTCTATCACTGCATCGTCATACGCAAAACCATGATGCTTCACCTGACTTTCTATCACATACATATCGCTCGGGAAAGCACCCCCTTCCATTATGATTTTAAATCTCTTTTCCGTTGGTCTATAGAAGCTAGCAAGGAGTAAGTGCAAATTGACCGTGAGATTATTCATTACCACCACTTCTTCTGGTTTAGCTCCTACTACTTTTGCTTCTTTGTCAAAAAAATGATGGTAACCAAACCAAGGATTTTTACCGTGAAAATGACCTTCTACGCCTAACTTTTGCCAATCATCTAACTCCTGCTGTATATACTCTTTCACAGACTTTGGCTGCAGGCCAAGTGAATTCCCTGTAAAATAAAGCTGCTCTGATCTGGTCTTGCCCGGAGGCATAAAAAACTGACTGCGGTACTTCGCTAATGGGTCTTCGCTATCTCGTTTTTGTGCGAACGCTTTGCTCGTAGTCATTTGCATCCTGCAAATAAAGAAACAAAAAACGATAGTACTAGTATGCAGTAAATAAACTAAGGGACCCCTATAATCTGGAGTATATTCATGAGACAATCATAACCACACTATGTAACCTCCCTTAACAAACGTTAAAATAATCTGAGGTATTTGCCTTGGTTATAGGCAATTCCTTCTTCCGTAATGTATTGATACGCGCAATTAAAAATAGTCTCGTTACAGTCATTTACAACACCGTACTCCTCTTCTTGCCGAACAATTATTCGCTCTAAACTCAAAATATGAGGGGGTAAGTCATAAATAAACGGCAATTTTAAATTCCCCATGACATCATATGCCCCCCAAAGACCTGCGTGTGACTGCACGGCAATAAGTCCATATTTTGGCAACTGTACGCGTTCAAATTTGAATGGGATTATAAGCTGCATTTTATCATTGATAATGCTTCTATTAAAACTATCTCCCACTATGGCATACCCGTTAGTGAAATTATTTGCCTCGGCAAATACATATGGGGTCAACTCCACCCCATTCTTATCGATATAAGCATATAAATCTCCTTGAGCAACGAAGGCTTTTGCTTCTGTAAGCATACTTACTTCCGTATATACATAATCTGAAATTAGCATGCTGTCCAGCATTATTGCTTTGTAGCGACTATTCAGATGACGCTTCACCTCCCATTGCTGTGCAGAGCAAAATAGGGTACACATTAATAGTACCGAAACAGTAGTGAAAGACCTCATTCTATTTCTTTCAATGTTAGATCATCACCCATAAACCAATGTCCGTTTAATACTATGGCGAGATATTTTAATTTATACGCTTTTTTACGCCTAGTAAGCTTCACTGTAACATAACAATATCGATTTCCCTTTTCATCTTTAGCGTAATTATAAGAACATTCTTCCTGTACCATTTTCTTTAGGTTCATCTTCTCCTTTGCTACATATTTAAATACTTTTCTGCAGTCTTTTTGTAGCAACCGCAACATCAGTTGCTGCCTATACAGCACTTGCTCTGTTCTATACTCTATAGCCAACGTATCAAAAGTAGCTCGCAAATATTTTAACTGAGGCACAAATGGTCTTAGATTACTCAGATCCTGCGTTAAAAAAGCCCGGTAAAAGGTATCGCACATGGCCGGTAAGGAGTCATAGATCACATTCACTTTTTTAGCAGTATCTGATCTATAATCTTGAAGCACATAAAGTTGTGCTTGCCCATAGGCTGATACAGATATAAACATACCTAAAATAAAGTTCCGCATGGTTTACTACTTCCGCAAACTTACAGCAAGCAGAGAAGACCACGGCGTTTATTCTCACTAAATCATTTTTTGTGAATCATCAATAGGACGCAAACGGCTGCTACTATTTTGACCGGCATATTTTAACGTGTCCCATTCCAAATTACTATGGCAGTGGTACATTAATAGAACTATGGCATAATGCCTTAACTATGTATATCTTTGCAATATGAATTTATTGTGTAAATACTTGGGCGTTTCATTCTGTTTTATTTTGGCATTTAGCAGCTGTAGTAAGATTGCTAAAAATGAAAAAATAACAATAGTAGCTACTACAGGAATAGTAGGCGATTGTATAAGCCAAATAGTAGGAGACAAGGCGGTAGTAGTGTCGCTTATGGGTGCGGGAGTAGATCCACATTTGTATCGCGCTAGTCAAGGGGATATAGAGAAGCTCATAACAGCAGATATCATAGTCTACAGTGGCTTACACCTAGAAGGTAAAATGGCCAAAATGCTAGAAAACTACGCAGTGCAAAAACCAACTTTTTCTGTTGGCCAATATGTAGACAAAACACAGCTTAAAAAAGTAGATAAAACTTCTAATTTAGTAGATCCGCACATATGGTTTGGGCCACAACAATGGCTACAAGGGTTAAAAGGTGTAGCAAAGGAACTCGATCAAATAGCAGGACTAGAAGGAACTTTAGAAAATTTTTCAGCGTATAAACTAGAGATAGAACAAGTTACCCAAAAGTTAAAAGAAGACCTCACTCAAAATCTACCAGATAGCAGCAAAAGAATACTGATAACAAGCCATGATGCTTTTGCGTATTTTGGGAGTGCATTTGATTTTGAGGTAAGAGGACTACAAGGAATATCCACGGCTGCCGAATATGGAACAAAAGATGTGAAAAATCTGGTAGATTTTGTAATCGCAAATGAAATAAAGTCTGTCTTTGTAGAAACAAGTGTAAGCAACAAAAACCTGAAAGCGGTTATAGAGGCCGCCAATGCACGAGGTTATCAACTCGGCATAGGAGGAACACTGTACAGCGATGCATTGGGAGAAGAAGGAACCCCTTCTGGCACCTATAAAGGCATGCTCCAAGCAAATGTACGTACGATAATAAAAGGACTAAAATGAGTAATCCTACCATAGTAGAAGCACATAATCTAACAGTAGTATACGGAAGAAAGCCGGCACTTTGGAATGTTGATTTTGAATTGCCAGAGAAACAGGTGATTGGCATAATGGGGCCCAACGGCAGCGGAAAAAGCACACTCCTAAAATCTATAATGGGAGTAGTAGAACCTACGAGTGGATTCACCAAGGTATACGACCAAGAGCTAAGTGAAGTACGAGATAGAGTAAGCTACGTACCTCAACGACAGGATATAGACTGGGATTTCCCAGCCAGTGTTTGGGATATCGTTTCGATGGGGAGATTTCAAAAAAGAGGACTTTTCAAAAAACTTACTGCCGAAGATAAAGATATAATAACCGAAAGCCTCGAAAAAGTAAACATGCTAGGATTTTCTAAAAGGCAAATAAGTCAACTAAGCGGCGGCCAACAACAACGAGTATTTCTAGCTCGTGCCATCGCACAGCAAGGAGATTTATTTCTAATGGACGAGCCCTTTGCAGGAGTAGATATAGCAACAGAGGAAATGATCATTTCTCTACTTAAAGAAATGAAAACTGCAGGAAAAACACTGGTAATCGTTCATCATGATCTGCATACTGCACAGTCTTACTTTGACCACTTGGTATTGCTCAATACCAGGCTTGTAGCCAGCGGCCCAACCCAAGATGTCTTCACAGACCAAATACTAACGGACACCTACGGCGGCAAGCTAACTACCATTGCTAAAATAAGTCAAGAATTGGAAAACAAAGAATTCCCAATTCGCTATAAATAAGCATGGAACTATGGGAACATATCACCACTTTTTTTAGTGCAGAGAACTACACGCTCTTTATTGTAAGTATCGGCTCTGGCATTCTTTGTTTAGCTGCGGGTGCAGTGGGCACGTTTACTTACTTACGAAAAAGAGCGTTGATTGGTGACGTCATATCTCACTCTGTATTGCCTGGAATAGCTATCGCATTTATGCTAACGGGAGTTAAGAATCCTCTGTATTTCCTTTTAGGAGCTGTAGTATCCGGGCTAATCAGCATATGGATAGTCGACTACGTGCAAGCTAAATCTAAGCTCAAACTGGATACAATTCTAGCGCTAACCCTAAGTGTTTTTTTTGGTGTAGGCGTTGTCTTGCTCACAAAAATACAACACGGAGGTAATGCCGCTCAAAGTGGACTAGATAGTTTTTTGTTTGGCAAAGCTGCCAGTATGAACCTGTTGGATGTAAAATTATTTTCAATCATTGCGCTAGTCAATGTAGCATGCATTGCTGTCTTTTTAAGAAGTTTTAGCTTGATCAGTTTTGACGAGAGCTATGCCAAAGGAATTGGGTTTAATGTGAAACTTTTAAAGGGTTTTTTGGCATTGCTCACGGTAATGACCGTAGCTATAGGTGTACAAGCAGTAGGAGTTGTACTCATGGCAGCCCTACTTATCACACCTGCAGCGGGTGCACGCTACCTTACCAATTCTATACCGCGCATGCTTGTAATCTCCGGCAGTTTTGGATTTGCCAGTGGGCTTATTGGAGTATTTATAAGCTACAGCGGCGCGGGTATGCCCACCGGCCCTTGGATAGTCATAGTCTTATCTGCATTTGCTTTGGTTGCCATCCTTTTTGGGAAGAAAAGGGGTGTTTTTGCACGTAGACGAGTAAAGAAAAACAATCACATAAAAATAAATAACGAAAATGTCTTGAAGGACATATACAAAGTGGGTTCACAAGGTACTAAAACAATAACCATAAACGAGCTCATTAAGAAAGAAAAATACCCTCCAAAATTGCTAATAAGTACACTTAAAAGACTTGAAAAAATTGACCATGTAGGCTTGGTGAGAGGAATGATTATCTTAAGCGATAAGGGCAGATTGGCTGCAAGAGAAGTCATTCGTAAGCACCGCTTGTGGGAAATCTACTTGAGCAAATATTTTCAGCTAGATGCGGACCACCTACATGATGATGCTGAGGGAATAGAACACGTTATTACGCCCGAAATAGAAATAGAGCTAATTAAACTCCTCGAACGCCCGGAGAAAGACCCACACCAAAGTGAAATACCATACTAATGAATGATTTTTACATCATATTCACAGCCAGCTTAGTAGCCATCAATTGTGCATTGATGGGTAGTTTTCTAGTAATGCGGAGAATGGTCATGATTGGAGATGCTATTAGCCATGCAGTATTGCCCGGCATTTTTGTTGCATACTACGTAAGTGGATCTACGGCAAGCATACCCGTACTCATTGGTGCTGCATTAAGTGGGATACTTGCAACCCTCATGATAGAGTGGCTTACGGCAAAGGCTCGTCTGCAGAGCGATGCTGCGATAGGCATCGCATACACGTTACTCTTTGCTATTGGTATTGTGCTCATATCAAAATTTGGTGCTAATGCAGATTTAGATCAACAATGCGTTCTCTATGGAGAGATTGAATATGTATCCTTGTGGTTGCAGCCGATTGTAGGAGGCTTGTTGCTTCCTCAACAAGCCATTATTTTAGCGATAGTTTGCATGGTTCTAATTATCGCAATAGCCATTGGCTACAGAGGTCTATTCCTAACTACTTTCGACCCTAATTTTGCTTTATCTACGGGTGTTGCCGTTACTTTTTGGCATTATTTTTTAATGAGTGGAGTATCGCTCACTACTGTTGTAAGTTTTGAGTCTGTTGGAGCTATTTTAGTAATTGCTTTTTTATCGGGACCTCCAGCTATTGCCTATCTCCTTACAGAGGACCTAAAGAAAATGCTCATTTTGGGCTGCTTGATAGGAATTTCCTGCTCAATCGGAGGATACTACGCTGCTAAATGGCTTAATGTAAGCGTATCTGGAAGTATATCAACGGTTATCGGGATACTATTTCTTATTACTTTTGTAATTACATCAGTACAAAAAAGCAAACTAGACGTAATAACCTCCTAAATAAAATGGCACAGCTGAGTTACTGTTTATAGAGTACTGCTGTATGTGCCTATTATTGTAGTGTATTTTCCTACTGTGAGATTCATATACAAGCATATCACTCTATTGATATTGGTGTTATTTACAACCAATACTGCGCGGGCTCAAGACAGTTCTTGCCTCTTTGTGCTCGATGCTCAAGATTTAGCTATAGCGAATGCCCAAAACCTGGAAGAGGCCCTAATGATACTGCCAGGAATGCATCACTATATCCAAAATATGACTAGCCAAACGAGCTTTGGAACGATATCCGTGGAACAAATAGCCATTTTCAAAAATGATATCCCACTGGCACTAGACCAAAATGTGGGTTTTAATTTAAGAGCAATACCCGTATGGGACATTGAACGAATTGAGATGTTCGTAGCGTCTATGGGCAATCTTGTAAAAAACAGCAGTACACTCGTAATAAAACTATACACACCAGCCTACAAAAAACAAAGTATATGGGGATCTACACACTTAGTTACCTCCGCTGTTAATGACCTAAGTACACGAATAGAAGTGGGTGCCAGCAACATCAAACACAACATTAATATTGGTGCAAATAGAACATTCCAGAGTGCTCTGTATGAAACGGATGGAGTGCGAAACACCTTTTGGGGAGGAGAAGAAAGACTAGACCTAAACCTCAGGTACCGCTACAACATAGTTGGCTCTGTGGTACTTGATATACAAAGTGACAATACTCGGCTTGAGTCTCGCAACAAAGGCCCCGTATTACCCAATACAACGCGAGTAAGAGATCTCAATTCTAGTTTTAGAAACCACTCCATAAGCAGCTCCCTCTTTGCCCCTATATCTAAAACTCATAGCATTCGATTATCCGGCAAAATACACCGCATCAATGATGAACATAAATTATTGGATAAAGATCTCAATAGTGGCATAACACAAGAAAACACCGCTATCAAAAAAAAGCTGAGTACAGGATATGATTATGGCTATATGAGGCTAGAACTATCATCGAAAAACAAGAAATTAGATTACTGCTCAGGTATAGAGTTATCCAATACACGAGATAATACATTCAGTAATATCAATGCAATAGCGACGGAATACTCAGATTATGCCGCATTTGCCAACTTCCAATACCGACAAAGAAATACCATCCTTCTTACCGCTGGAGCAAAACTGCTAACAAATAGCCTTAGCGGTTCCTATTTTATGCCTTACGCCAGCGTGGTATTGGCCCCAAAGACAGCAGTAAGGTTTTCAGGGAGCTATATACGCTCATTATCCTATCCTAACTTCAGTGCTATATTTTACGACGCAAATATGAACCATGGAGTGTCTGGCAATATTCAGCTAAGCCCGATAATACAAAACACCATAGGAGTGAACCTAAAACTTGGCGATAACACCATACAAGCTCAATCTGGATTGCTTTATATACAAAGCAATAATGTAGTACAGATTTCTAAAAATGCCACTTTCGAAAATACAGGCAGGAGTAGTACAACTACCTTATACACAGTAGTAAGATACAAAAATCAGATTTGGGACATTCGCCCACACATCGTTTTGCATAGCAATAATTTTGTGCGAGATAGTTTGGGAATATCATTTGTTCATCCACAAATAGGCATTACGGCTAAAGCTAAAATCCCGAAGATTGGTACTACACTGGGTTTACTATTGAGGAACAGCGGAACCAATACAATCCTATCAAGAAATACTGATGTAATTTATCAAACGGATATTAATGCTTTTAGCAACACCTCTCTCTACATAAGCCAACCCTTGTTGCACGACAAACTTCAGATTGCACTTGGGATCAACAACATAGGAAACGCTACACTAGTAGAGCTGAATAGATATAGACGCGAAGAAATTAATAATATACTGGAAGAGAGCTCTTCTGTACTATCAGCAAGGAACAAAGCGTTCACTATACGTATAAACTACTATCTATGAGAAATTGTATCTTCTACATATTAACACTTGTCCTATTCAGTTCTTGTTTTGAACCGGATGAAATTCTCCCTCTCATGCCAAATGAGCTGGTAACTATTGAGACTGATCTAGTACAAAAGCAGGCAACGTTTATAGATTTACAAGATCTCAATCCAAGTACAAGCCAAGTATTCAAAGATTGGCAATTAAAATTTCAAAATGACGCCAACGGCTGGGCCATATATCTCAATACACTGAGTAAAGTCGCCGTATACAATACGCGAACCACAAACTTCGACAGTATTACCTCATCCTACTCCCAAGATAACATCACCTGGCACCTTGACATACCCACTCTTTCAGGCGCATACCCAGCGATTGGCATGTGGGGAGATTTCTCATTTTCAGCACCCCAATCCTACAAAGATGTGTACCTTGTCCAATGGATTCATGATGGAGTTACTGAAATATCCAAACTCCAAATATTGGATGCACGCGAGGGTGCATACCAAATCAAATATGGTAGTCTTGACGGACAATATGTAAACTCTGAGTGGATAGAAAAAAGCAGTAATCGCCAACACAGTTACTTTTCACTTGCAGAAAACAAAGTGCTCCCAAATGCAGAACCACCACAGGATGAATGGACTATCTGCTTTACCTATTTAACAGACTCTGTA